>CAYNTS010000033.1:0-22047 GCA_964400495.1 uncultured bacterium
CAGCAGGACCATCCCACGGTTCCATAATATTTTCATGATAAATATAAAAATCTTTTAACTTTTTCGACATTAATGGGTTTTTGCGGTATGGTTCAGGAATTAACATCATAATACTATGAAAAATATCCCTGCCATTTCTTTTTAAAAACTCCAGTGTGTTATCTAAACTGAAAGAGTCACTTCCGTGATGTTTAATAATGGGTTTTATTTGTTCTAAATCTGATTTCCATTTTTTCGATTTAAGGGTACTCTCTCGAGTCTGCATCCAAAGACGATTTCCCTTAATCGTATTAATTTCACCATTATGTGCTAACATTCTAAAAGGTTGTGCCATAGACCATTTGGATACTGTATTTGTAGAAAATCTTTCATGAAATAAGGCAACTTTTGCAATATAGTTTTCATCGCTTAAATCAGAGTAAAAATGTGCCAACTGACTCGCGACCATTAATCCTTTATATACAATTGTCTTTGATGAAAGTGAACAGATGAAGGATTTACGTTTTTTTACATAAAGTGATTTTTCTACTCTTTTCCCAATTAAATAGAGTTGTTCTTCAAATGAATACGATTTTAATTTTTTTCCTGTGAAAATATATTGCAAAATTTTAGGACATGATGCTTTTGCTGAATCTCCTAGTACATGCATATTTACAGGGACTTTTCTTATCCCAATTAGTTTTATATTATAATCTTTAACTACTTCTTCGAAAAGGGTATTAAGCATTTCTGACTCATAATTTGAGGTAAAAACCATTCCTACCCCAAATGGACATTTAGGATGCAATTTATAGTTAAACTCATCTTTAATTATCTTTCTAAAATATTCTTGAGGAATATCTGTAAGGATTCCCGAGCCATCACCGGTTAACTTGTCAGCACCAACACCTCCTCTATGTTGCATCCTACAAAGTGCTTTTATTGATAAATCAACCACTCTACGAGATGGTTTCCCAGATTGTTCAGTTATAAATCCAATACCACATGCATCATGGAATAATTCTGAATTAACCAATGGAAATTTTTCGTTTTCAATCATTTAAACCCTTAAAAAGTTTCAAAGTAGTGAATATTATTCGAACTCCCCTTGCTATAAACTACAACAAGGGGAGTTTTAATAATAATAATTTCAAAATTATTTTCTAACCAATAGCTTCTTTTCCTGTTTCTCCTGTCCTAATTCGGATACAATCCTCTATAGGAAGAATAAATATTTTCCCACGTCCTTTATCTTTATCCTTCCGTGCCACAGTTGTGATTGCATTTACCACTTTATCTGCATATTCATTATTGACAGCAATCTCAATTCGTACTTTTTTCAGCAAATTGATTTCATATGAAATGCCTCTATATACTTCCTGAATCGGTATTTCCATACCTTGGCCAAGTACGTTTGAAATTGTAAATTTATACACATTTCTTTTTAATAATTCTTCCTTTATATCAGGAAGTTCCTCTGGTTGAATAATTGCAATAATTAATTTCATTTCTATCTCCTATTCTACTGTAAATATTTGAAATCCAGAATACGATTCCATTTCATGTTCACTTATATCTAAACCAATTATTTCTTCCTCTTCAGTTACTCGCAACCCCATTGTAACTTTTATCAGTGAAAAAATGATTAGAGATGATACAAGACAAAAAACTCCATAAGCTAATACTCCAATAAACTGAGTGGTAATTGAATATTCAGCGGAAAACAAACCGACAGCTAAAGTACCCCAAATCCCACAAATTAAATGCACTGAAATTACACCTACTGGATCATCAATTTGGAATTTATCTAATTGAATAACTGAAAGAACAACTAAAATTCCTGCAGTAATTCCAACTATAATAGATGAAGTTGGACTAATAATATCTGCACCTGCAGTAATTCCAACAAGTCCAGCAAGAGAACCATTTAATATCATCGATAAATCAGGTTTTTTTGAAATAAACCATGAGGTAACCATCGCTCCAATTACTCCAGAAGCGGCAGCTAATGTTGTGGTTACGAATACAAATGAAACTCCTTCAGGATCTGCAGAAAGAACAGACCCTCCATTAAACCCATACCAACCAAACCAAAGCAAAAATACCCCAATTGTAGCCAAAGGCATATTATGTCCTAATATTGGTTTTATATTTCCATTTTTAGAGAATTTACCCAACCGTGGACCAAGCAGTATTGCTCCAATTAATGCAGCCCATCCGCCCACACTATGGACTAAAGTTGATCCAGCAAAATCATGAAAACCATGAATCG
Organism: uncultured bacterium; assembly: GCA_964400495.1. Taxonomy (GTDB): domain Bacteria; phylum Fidelibacterota; class Marinisomatia; order SCGC-AAA003-L08; family D37C17; genus CAYNTS01. The sequence goes on from CAYNTS010000033.1 coordinate 2,252, forward strand.
ACAACCAACCTCCACCCCATGTCCAAGAACCAACAATAGGATAGATAATAGCTACGTAAATTGCTGAAAACACTAAAAAACTATGGAGTTTTATTCTTTCTGCTACTGCACCAGAAACAATTGTAGCTGCTGTGGCTGCAAACATTGCCTGAAATATGAAATCAGTAAAGTATGAATAAGCTCCATCTGCATACTGAATTAATCCACTTAATCCAATTGGAGATTCAATCCCAAATCCTGCAAAGCCAAAAACACCATTAAACTCACCTGGATACATAAGATTAAATCCACATAGAGCATAGGTTAAAATGCCAATTGCAACAATGCTAACATTTTTAAACAAAATATTAACAGTATTTTTAGCTCGTGTAAGCCCTGTTTCTAACGTTGCAAACCCTAAGTGCATTATGAAAACCAAAAATGCTGAAATGAGCATCCAAGTGTTGTTGGTTGTAAAAAGTACTTCTTCTACAGTTGGTGGTTCACTACACCAAACCGTACTAAAAAACACTCCAACAGTAATTAATTTTATGTAAATTTTATTCATTCTTCCCCCTTTATAAGTTGATTCCAAATACAATAAATGAAGTTTCTATATTTGGATTAATAATGTATGATGCAAAATACTTGTCTCGTTGAGCAGTAAAACCAATACTTACAGGTACAAACTTTTCACTTTTAGAATAGGTGTATACTCCATTTCCAATACATATTGATAACGCTTTGTACGAGACTTCTAAATAGGTTGAATGTAATGCATCTCCTTTAATATTAGAGGACAACTGAATGTTTAGTGATTGAACATCCACACCACTGCTTACCTCAATGATATGCTTATCAACATTAAATAATTCATCAGATCCAGTATATGCTGGAAAATAATAGTCATTAATGGTTAATCCAATAGGTCCAATTTTAGTGGAAACATATAAATCTGACTCATTCCCACTGGCATCTGTAGGTCCAGGACTAATTGCCCAAGAACCCCATGCACCAACTGTAATTGTACCAATTGCAACTTCTATATTTGGCTGAATTGCAACTGCATTTCCATAATCTACCCCTCTCCAAACATACCGACTAACAATATCAGCCCCTATATTCGTTTCAGCAATTAGAAATGATTGAATTAGCACTGCTAAAAATATTAACACTCTCATTTTATCCCCTTCTTTAATTATTTAAGTTATTAAGTGTAATGATGAAGTAAGTTGATAATTTAAAGCATAATCAACTCACATATTTAATATATTAGGCATAAGCGTTGTATAGCAAGTATTATTTTATTTTTAGTTCTATTTTTGCTTAATTATATTAAGCTCTATGTTGATTTAACTTTATTTATTATTGTTTATTGGCAATTAGGATTAAATTACGAGGTACAAAATAAATTGGAATTTTAATTATATGAGTATATTTCAAAAAGCAACATTTGGTGCAGGATGTTTTTGGTGTGTGGAAGCCATTTTCAAAGAATTGAAGGGGATTGAGCATATTGAGCCTGGATATGCTGGTGGAACTGTGGAAAATCCAACGTATGAAGAGGTTTGTACAGGAGATACTAATCATGCTGAAGTATGTAGAATTACATTTAATCCCCAGCTAATTTCTTACTCTGAACTGCTAGATGTATTTTGGTCAGCACATGATCCAACTACACTCAATCAACAGGGTGAAGATAAGGGAACGCAATATAGGTCAGTTATTTTCACTCATGTTGAAGAGCAAAAAGAAATTGCAGAAAAATCCTTACACATTTTAGAAACATCTAATGCTTTTCCTAATCCTATTGTTACTGAAATCAAACCAATAACGAATTACTTTCCTGCTGAGAATTACCATCATGACTATTTTAGTAATAATCCTAATAACCCATATTGTGCGATGGTAATCAAGCCAAAGGTTGAAAAATTCAAGAAAAGGAATGTACATGAAAACTAAAATTGAATGGTTAGAAATACCTGCACCAGATTTAGAAAAAGCAAAAATATTTTACTCCACTGTATTTGAGTGGACAATGGAGGAATTTACTCCAGATTTTTGTGTGTTTAACTTAGATGGTTTTCATGGTGGACTAAATAAAAACAGAAAACCAATTACAAAACCAGATGGAATAATTTTCTCTATCTCCGTGGATGATATCAATGCAACTTTAGCAAATATTGTTAACCATGGTGGAAAAATAATAGAAGAGAAATACGAAATCGGAAAAGATATTGGTTTTGCTGCAATGTTTTCTGATCCAAATGGAAATCATATTGAATTATGGTCAAAACAATAGGCTTGTCCTCCCACAAAGCACACTATAGTTGTTAATTATAAATGATGCTGGGTGCTAGGTTCTAGGTACTGGGTTTTTAATTTTACATTTTGCATTTTACATTTTCAATTTTGAATTTTAAACTTTCAATTATTTTCTCTGTGCCTTTGTGTCCCAGTGGTAACTAACACTTTTGCAATTTGCAATGGAAAGCCTGTTTTTTCAATAATCTCTTCAATACTCGCATTTTGGATTGCTTCCACTGAATCAAATTTTTCCCACAACACTTTAAGACGTTTTGGTCCAATCCCCGGTATATCTTCAAACTGTGACTTTGTCATTGCTTTTCCACGTTTACGTCTGTGAAATGTAATCGCATATCGATGTACTTCATCTCGTATTTGTCTAAGTAAAAATAACCCAGGAGAAGTTTTGGCAATATTTTGAGGTTCGGAAATGTTTGGTTTAAATACTTCTTCTAATTTTTTTGCCAGTCCAATAATTGGAATAAATTCTAGACCTAAATCATCTAATGCGTGTTTAGCTGATGATAACTGTCCCTTACCTCCATCAATTACAATTAAATCTGGTAATGTTGTTTTTTCATCTAGAACTCGCTTATATCGCCGAAACACAACTTCTTTCATGGATGCAAAATCATCGATTCCTTCAACTGTTTTAATGTTAAACTTGCGATACTCTGATTTCCTCGGTTTCCCATCAACAAAACAAACCATTCCAGCAACCGGATGAGCACCTTGAATATTAGAATTATCAAATGCTTCTATTCGTCTTGGTGGAACATTTAACCCTAAATCCTCCTGCAATTGAGCAACCATTTTAGGAACTAATTCTTTTTGGCGAGTTTTTCTTATAACTAGTTCTTTCAATAATAAATCGGAATTCCTTCTACACATTTTAGCAAGCTTTTGCTTTTCACCAATTTGTGGAATCACAATATGAACACGATTACCCTTTTCTTGAGTCAACCACGATTCAATTTTATGCACATCTTCAGTATCTTTTTCGATAATAATTTCTTTGGGAATATCAGATGTTGTTGAATAATATTGCATTAAAAATTGAGATAATACCAATGTTTCATTATCCGTTGGGTGAATTTTTATTGGGAATTTTTCACGACCAATTAAATGTCCATTACGAATACGCATAACCACACCCATTGCAACGGTATTTTCTTGTGATGTTGCAACAACATCTTGGTTTTTAAAGTCTTGACTTATTTTCTTTTGACGTTTAGTAAACTCTCGAATAGTTAATAATTGATCACGATAATGAGCCGCTGATTCAAACTCTTTGTTTTGACTAGCATCTTCCATTTTTGAATGAATAAATGATTGAATTTCTGTATTCTTACCCTTAAGGAAATCAAGAATTCTACTAATCATTTTATTGTAATCTTTTTGCGAGACTATACCCTCACATGGTCCTTCACATCTATTAATGTGATAATCTAAACATATTTGTCCACGATTTTCTGCAATGTATGCATCATCAATGAGATAACTACATGTTCTTAATGGAAATATTTTATGAATCACACGCATTACTTGACGCAATCTTTTACCATCCGTAAATGGCCCAAAATATGTGTGCCCATCTTTAGTAAGATTTTTTAATCGTATAACTTCAATTCTAGGATAGGATTCATTGGTAATTTGTAAATATGGAAATGTTTTGTCGTCCTTCATTAAAACATTGTATCGAGGTCGATGTTCTTTAATCATATTCACCTCAGTAAGCAATGCTTCCACTTCATCTCGAACCACCATCCAATCCACATCTACAATATGTCGAATCATCACTAAAGTTTTGGGGTCTTTTCCACTTTTCCCAGAAAAATAGGAACGAACACGGTTCTTTAATATTTTAGCTTTACCAATGTAAATAATTTTATCATTTTCATTTTTGAAAAAATATACTCCAGGGGAATTTGGTAATCTGGATAGTTTGTCTTTAATAGACATTTAGAACAATTTAATATTAAAATTGGTTAGTTTGTAGTGCAGAAATACTAAATCATTTATACAAAACCCAAACAAATGGGTTCGAATTTTAGGATTTAGCTTAGAAACTTTAAAAATTATCGACTTTCAGCTTTTTTTGCTTCTTCCCAAATGATATCCATTTGTTCTAAAGTAGCATCCTCTAACGGGATATTTTGTTTTCTTAACTCTTTTTCAATGATTCTGAATCTATTTTCAAATTTCGAGATAGTCATTCTTAATGAGTCTTCTGCGCTAATATTAATAAATCGACCCAAGTTTACTAATGCAAAAAGGGAGTCACCTAATTCATCTTTTATTTTTTCAGGGTCTTGGGTCGCAAATGCATCCTTTAATTCATCAATCTCTTCGTGTACTTTATCCCATACAGGTTCAATTTCTTTCCAATCAAACCCCACATTAGATGCCTTCTCTTGAATACGCCTTGCCCGTGTTAAAGCTGGTAAGTTTTTTGGCACACCATCCAAAAAGTTATTTCGTTTTTTCTCTTTTTGTTTTGCTTGTTCCCAACTAACTTTTTCTGTCTTCTCTTCGCTAGGATTGAATACGTGTGGATGACGCCTAATTAATTTTGCACTGACATTATCGAGGGATTCAGCTAAAGAAAACTTTCCAGACTCCTCAGCGAGTTCAGTTTGAAACAAAATATGCAACATTAAATCGCCCAATTCTTCTTTTAATAGTTGTGCATTTTTATCTTCAATTGCTTCAATTACTTCGTATGTTTCTTCAAGAAGATATGGTACTAATGACTCAGATGTTTGCTCTCTATCCCAATCACATCCACCCGGAGCACGCAATGTTTTGATAACTTCAATTAATTTAAGAAAACTATCCTGAGCTTGTTTACTCATCAAGTCTATCCTTAGGTATATCACAAATTGGAGGGCTCACTAATATTTTTCCAATTCTATTCCCTTCAAGATTTATTACCGTAAATTTTCTATTCAGATATTCAATTTCTTCATTCGGTTTTGGGATATCACCTAAGAAGTCAAAAATAAGACCACCCAATGTATCATACTCACGCTCTTCAGGAAATTCAATCTCTGTTTCTTCCTCAAAATCATAAATCGATATTGAAGCATCCACTAAAAAACTACCATCACTCTCTTGTTTTATGAAAAATTCATCTTTATCATAGGGATCTCGGATTTCACCCAACACCTCTTCAACCACATCTTCCAACGTTACTAACCCAGATGTACCACCCCACTCATCAACCACAATAGCAATATTGGTTTTACGAGATTTAAACTCATTTAATAATTCATCAATCCGTTTATTTTCTGGAACAAAAAATGGCTGTCGTGCAATAGAAACTAAATTCACATTCGGCCGAGAACCCATCAAATAGGGTACTAAATCTTTGGCATACAAAATTCCCTTAATATTATCAATTGTGTCTTTGTAAACAGGAATTTTGGAAAATTGTTTATCATTGATGATATCCATCACCTCATCAATCGTAGTTGAAGACTGTAGGGCAACCATATCTACTCGTGGTGTTATAATTTCACGCACCATTTTGTCTTTAAACTCAAATATAGATTGAATCATATCAGATTCTTCTTCTTGGAGTGTTCCCTCTTCTTCTCCGAGTTCGGTAAGAATAATCAACTCTTCTTCAGAATCGAATATTTTTTCTTTATGCTTCGGCATAAGTTTCATAACTAAAGAGGTTATTGAATAAAAAACAAATGCAATCGGGTATAAAATTAAAATTAAAGTTCTTAGTGGTAGGTTGACAGTTGTAGCAAAGTTTTCTGATTGCCTAATAGCTATCAATTTTGGAATTATCTCTCCAAAAACTAAAATAATTGCAGAAACCAACAGAACTTCAAACATCACAATTAGTGATTCAGATAACCCATAGTTTTGTGCAATTTTAGTTGCAATAATTGCAGACATAAAAGCCAATCCAACATTCACAAGAGTATTACCTGTCAATAATGAAACTAATAATTTTCTTGGGTCTTTTAGGAGTTTCAATACCGATTCTGGAATATCTTTTTTATGTTCTTTTATATTGAAATATGCTGTCTCTGACCCTGAAAAGAATGCAGATAGAAACAGTAGTAAAACAAATATTATAATTGTTGTAATAATCATATTTTAATAATACTTACATTATTTACTTCAAGGTTTTTATTCTCTAATTTTTGCATATTATTTTTATCTTCAGATGTCTGATCATCATACCCGCATAAATGGAGAGATCCATGGATAAGAATTCGTTTTAACTCATCGTTCACACTTACATTATATGTGGATGCATTTTCGCAAATTCTATCCCAACTAATGTATAATTCACCATCTAATTCTTCACCCTCATCTTCAAGATTAAATGAAATTACATCGGTATAGACATCAATATCAAAGAATTGTTTTTTGAGTTTACGCACGGAATCATCATTGGTTATGATAACATTAACTTCTCCATTTTGAATCCCTTCCGATACAAACACAGATGTTACTACCTGCTTCACTGCATCGGAATTCATCGATAAGGGGTCGTCTGTTTCTATATGTAATAGAATTTTAATCATGCAGAGGTAATTGCCTTTAATACCTCTCGAGAAATTATTATTCGTTGGACTTCACTTGTACCTTCGCCAATTTCTAATATTTTAGCATCCCTAAAGAATCGTTCTGCCTCATACTCTTTTATATAGCCATATCCACCCAATACTTGGATAGCATCTGTAGTTACTGCCATTGCCGTTTCACTTGACAACAATTTACCCATGGCGGCCTCTTTAGTTACAGGTTGGTTATGGTCTTTTAACCATGCTGCGTGATACACCAAATGTTTGGATGCTTCAATTTGTGTAGCCATATCTGCTAATTTAAAACTAATACCTTGAAATCTATTAATGGATGAGCCAAATGCTTCACGTTCTTGCGAATATTTTAATGCTATTTCATACGCACCTTGGGCAGTCCCTAGACCTAAAGCTCCTATTGTGATTCTGCCACCAGTAAGTGTTTTTAAAAATTGCTTAAACCCAGTAGAAGTATCACCTAAAATATTGCTAGCAGGAATACGCATATTTTCAAAATAAATAGATCGAGTATCAGACCCTCTCCACCCCATTTTCTTTTCGGGTGGACTTAAGGTCATTCCTTCTGTACCTGCATCAACATATAGTGCACCAATTCCTTTGTTTTCTCCATCTTCCTCAATTACTGCAGTAAAAACAATTACACCAGCTTCTCCAGCATTTGTACAGAATACTTTTTGACCACTAACTACATATTCATCACCATCTCGAACTGCTTTTGTCTGTGTGTTTCCTGCATCACTTCCAGCATTTGGTTCTGTTAATCCAAATGCACCCACCATTTCACCCGATGCTAATTTTGATAAATATTTCTGTTTTTGGTCTTCAGTGCCAAATAAAGCAAAAGGTGCACTACCCAAACTAGTGTGAGCCATCATGGTTGCAGCTGTAGAAGGACACACTTTTCCAAGTTCTTCAATAGCAATTACTAAGGCGCGTGTATCCATACCTGTTCCATTGTATTTTTCATCCCAAGGGATACCCATCAAACCTAGTTCAGCCATTTTAGCAACAGATTCATGGGGGAATTTTCCCGAATCATCTACATCTATTGCAATTGGCTTTAACTCATTTTGAGCAAAATCCCGTGCCATTTCTCGTAACATTTCATGTTCTTCATTAAAATAAATTTTCACAATTAATCCTTAATAATACTAGTAAATCATTAAAATATTCAGGGACTATTTTAACTCACAATTTATAATTAACAGTTGTATTTACCATTTTACTATTGCTGATGCCCAAGTAAACCCAGAACCAAATGCAGCAAATACAATTAAATCACCTTTGCTAATTCTACCCTCACCAATAGCCTCAGCTAATGCTATAGGGATAGATGCTGCTGTTGTATTTCCATATTTTTGAATATTCATAAATATTTGCTCATCTCGTAATTGTAATCGTTTTTGAATCATTTGAGCAATACGAACATTTGCTTGGTGTGGTACTAATAAATCAATATCACTTGGAGATAGTCCATTTTTCTCTAACCCTTCTAAAATAACTTCTGGAAATCGGGTTACAGCATGTCTAAATACTTCTCGGCCATTCATTTTTAAATACTGTTTGCCTTCGTTCAAAATTTCCTGTGTTAATCGGGGTGATTCAGCACTTGCTGGAGCTTCTAACCATAATTCTTTTGCGTGTTTTCCTTCAGAATGTAGATGAGTTGATAGGATACCTCTATCTTCATCCGTTGCACTAATTATTGATGCACCTGCCCCATCCCCAAAAATTACTGCTGTATCTCGACCTCTATCAGTTAAATCCATTGCGGTAGATTGAATTTCTGCACCTATTAAAAGAACATGTTTGTATTCGCCAGTCTTAATATATTGCTGAGCTATTGACATTCCATATACAAACCCAGAGCATTGCACACGAATATCCAAAGCACCAATAGTGTCAAATCCCATTTTATCTTGGAGTAAACAACCCGACCCTGGAGCAAAATAATCTGGGGTTGAAGTAGCAAATATGATTAAATCAATATCTTTAACCGTCAAATTTGCATTTTTCAATGCCATTTCAACGGCAGGAATTGCTAAATCTGAAGTTCCTGTGCCTGGTTTAATATATCTTCGTTCTTTGATACCCGTTCGTTCTTGAATCCATGCATCAGTTGTATCCATAAATTGAGATAAATAATCATTTGTGATTACTCGTTCAGGTAAACTAAACCCAGTTCCAGAAATATATGCGTTAGGCATGTGCCCCTCCAAGTTTAATATCTTTTAATTCTAATTGGATATATCGTTGTCCATTCCAATCATTTTCGCCCACAACATAGGCAATATCAATAGGTTTATTTTGGATGAGTTTTTCATAATGTTCAGCCATATTGAACCCAATTATTTCTAACAATGTTCGCTCTTTTTTCACTTGAAACTTCAAAGTATCTTGATTTTTACCAATTAATTTTGGCATTCCAGTTACTTCTAACCCCCGTGAAACAAATATTGGTCGCATATTTTGCGGACCATACGGCTCTAGAGCATGCAAAAATTTAAGAAACCTTTGATTAATTTCTGATATATTCATTTCAGCATTTACAGATATTTTTGGGATTAAATTTTCTTTTGGAATTTGGTCATCTGCAATTTGTTTGAATTGAGCTTTAAATTCATCTAATTTTTCTTCTTCTAATGAAAGACCTGCTGCAATAGGATGTCCACCAAAATTAGTTAATAATTCTCTACATTCACGTAAAGCACTCACCATATCAAAGCCAGGAATACTTCTACATGATCCTTTCCCTATTCCATTTTCAATAGCTATAATTATAACAGGTAAATGAAAAATTTCTTTGATGCGAGAAGCCACAATCCCAATCACACCATGATGCCAACCCTCTTTAGCAATTACAATTGTTTTATCTTTAGACAGATTGCACTCACTTTTTACTAAATGCTCTGCCTCAATAGTGATTGATTGGGTAATACTTTGTCGTTTGACATTTTCTTTTTCTAATTCTCCAGCAATCTTCATAGAAAACATTGGATTATGACTAGTCAACAACTTTACAGCTCGTCCTGCATCTCCCAAACGCCCAGCAGCATTTATTTTTGGAGCAAACCAAAATATTAACCGTCCAGCAGTAACGGGTTTATCTCTCAAACCAGATGTTCGCATTAAGGCATCAATTCCTGCTTTTCCACCTTCTTCAATTAGGGTAATACCATGTTGAACAATAATTCTATTTTCATCAACAATAGGTACTAAATCTGCAGAAATCCCTATGGATGCTAAGTCACAATGGTTCCATGCAAGTTCTATGTCATATTCCCCTTTTTCGCAAATTGCCATTGCAAGTTTTAATGCCACAGATGCACCACATAAATCTTTAAATGGATATTCACAACCTTGTTGATGAGGGTCAAGAATTGCAATGGCATCTGGTAGAATTTCGTCTTGTTGATGATGGTCAGTAATAATTACATCGATTTCTTTGTCTTTAGCATAATTTACTTGTTTGACTGCAGTAATACCACAATCGCAGGTTATAATTAAATTAGCTCCAATCTTTTCAGCATAATCAATTCCAAACATTGAAACGCCATAACCTTCATTTTCTCGACTTGGGATGTAAAACTGTGCTTCAACATCAATTGACCGGAAAAATAAAACTAATAACGATGTAGCAGTCGTTCCATCAACATCATAATCACCCATGATTAAAATTTTACCCTTTTTCTCAATTTGGTGTAAAATTCTATCAACTGCTTTGTCCATGTCTTTCATTAAAAATGGGTCATGGAGATTATTAAAATCAGGTTTAAAAAAGGATCGGGTTGTTTCTCGTGAAATTAAATTTCGTTGAACCATAATCTGAGCAATTGATTGAGGTACAGAATATTCTTCTGATACCTGTTTAACCAGACTTTCATCAACAGATTTAATTTTCCAAACTGGTACTAACATATTTTATAATAGGAACTTTCTAAAAAAATGAGATTAATCTATAAGCCGAATTCTGTATCCGGCAATGCCGGACGATAGCCATTCATCTGGACTTATTTTCACAAATAAGTTCTTGCAATCTACCCACCGTAAGTGCGGATAACACCGGTTACTTGATTTTGCTCCGAGTGGGGTTTACCTAGCATTTCACATTGCTGTAAAATCTGGTGGTCTCTTACACCACCGTTTCACCTGTATCTATCAATAGATGTGTACTTTCTGTTGCACTTGCCATACCCTCAATGAGGATTCCTCCCGTTAAGAGGCACTCTATCCTGCGGAGTTCGGACTTTCCTCTCCCTAAGGAGCGACTATCCGATTAATCTCAATGTCAAATATCAATCTTCTGCACCATCCCAAAATAATAAAATTCCACATGATGGGCATGAATGTAAATTATCATTCTTTTTCACTTCAATAACTGTTTGTGGAGGAAGCGTACTAAAACAACTACCACACGCATTTCTATTTATTGAAACTAAACCATGACCATCCCATGCTTTACGGGTTGTTTCATATTTACGCAAATAAATAGAGTCTATGGTTTTAATAATTTTTTCTCTAGTTTTTTCTAATTTTGATTGCTCTACTTTTGTTTCTTCTAAAGCAACATCTAATTCTTTTTGATTTTTATCTTTTAAATCTGTAATTGACTTTATTTGCCCATTACTAACTTCAAGTATGGCATCTAATGTACTTTTTTCTTCTTCCAGTTCGAGTAATTTATCTTCGGAAGATTCAACTGCTTGTTTCATGTGGTCAATTTCTTGATTGAGAGCATCATACTCTTTATTAGAAGTAACCAAATATAGTTGGTCTTTATATTTATTTAGTTTAGTTGTAAAATCTTCATTTTCACCTGTTATTTTCCGAACCTCTGAATCAATTTCTTCAACTCGTTTTGTTGATTCTTCTACTTTAGAATTTAAAAGAAATATTTCATCCCCCTGTTTTTTTACCAAAAAAGGAAGGTCTCCTTTAATTTCTTCAATTTCTAATAACCGTGTATCTATTTCTTGTAGATCAATCAATTGATTTAAAGTTTCTTTCATCTATTTTTCTCTTTATATAAGAAATGCACCTAAAGGTGCATTTCGAGTTAATAACAACTATTTTAAATTTTCATTCGATAAAATTATCTTAATTTGGCGCAGCATAAGGTGTGTAATTTAAGAGAGTTGTTTATCTGTAAACAAGAATTGAAAATGAAATAAATGACACTTATGCAAATCTTGTTTACACTATTGTAGTGTAGTGAGTAATTTTCACGAGTTTCAAATGAATCCAAACTAGTTACCCTCGAGTGGCACATATCTTCAGCTATTTTGGATTGTGTTGACTGTGTCAAAACATTCCATATAAAAGAAATTTAAAATCTCACCTATGGAAAAATATGAAATATGCTGTAAATTGCTTATTGTAATTTTATTGGAGAATAAGTGTTAGAACAGTTGCAAAATGAAATGAAGTCTGCTATGAAGGCAAGTGATAAGTCAAGATTAATGGGTTTGAGAAACCTAATTGGTAAAATAAAAGCAAAGCAAATTGACAAAGGTGAAGCATTATCTGACGAGGAAGCATTAAAAGTTGTTCAAACTGCAGCAAAACAATTGCGTGATTCTGTCGAACAATACAAACAAGGTGGTCGAGATGATTTAGTCGAAAAAGAAGCATTTGAATTATCCATTGCTGAAGAATTTTTGCCTGAAATGATGTCTGAAGATGAGGTTACTAAAATAATCAAAAATATCATTTCAGAAACAGGAGCTGAATCCATGAAAGACATGGGTAAAGTAATGGGTTCATCTATGCAAGCACTTTCGGGTAAAGCTGATGGAAAGGTTGTACAAACTGTGGTTAGGAATTTGTTATCATGACATTTACCCCACCAGATATTGTCATTGCACTAATTTTGGCATTCTTTGCTTTTAATGGACTGAGACATGGGTTTATTCACGAAATTGCTCGAATTATTAGTCTTGTGGGTGGTTTTATTTGTGCATCCAAATTTAATGGTGAAGTTCAACCCTTTTTAGCTCCCTATATTTCCAACGAAACCCTTATAGTAACAGCCTCATATTTGATAGTGTTTACTATTGTTGTAATTGTTATCTCGCTAATTGCCCAAGTAGTTCAAAAATTCTTCGAACTCATCTTACTAGGATGGCTTAATCGATTACTAGGATTTCTGTTGGGAGTTATAAAGGGATTTCTAATTGTCAGTTTGATGATATTTATCATTCAAGCAATTCCTCTTGAAATTGGTGATGATGATAGTATAAGAACTCGGCTCGAAAATGAGTCTGTAATGTACCAAATTTGTAATAATGTTAAAGAAACTGTAATTTCTGGATTATCATTATCTAATCAAGTTAATTCTTTGCAACAAACCCTTAACACAATAGGTGATGAAAACAACGTTCGTGAAATTTTAGGTCAAGATAAACCATAGAAATATAAATGAACATTGACTCTCAATTAATTTCTGATCTTGGATTCGATGTTATTCAAAATTGGTTGGTTGAACATTGTAATTGTATTGATAACAAAGACTACTTTTCGACTCTCTCCCCTACTACAAATTATCAAATTTTAAAACAACGTCAAACCCAAACTGAGGAATTATTATTTTCGTTTATCCGAAAAGATAATATCCCCTCAAAACCAATTCCAAGTATCCAAAATTGGTTGGAGCCTCTTTCAATAGCTGGGTCACAATTGAATGAAAATCAATTTAATGAATTGCATCAAATGTTAGAATTTAGTTCAATTTTAACTTCTTTTTGTAAACAAGATGATTTTCCAGTATGGTTTCCCATTTTAAAGCAAGTATCTCTGATTCCCGATGGTATTTCAAAAATTAAGCAGGTGTTTGACGATTCTTTTACAATCCGTGAAGATGCAAGTTCAGAGTTAAGACAGCTACACCGAGGGTTGCAAAAATATCAATCTCGTGTACAATCACGGATGAATGAAATTTTCACAAAAGCAAAAGATAGTGGTTGGTTACAAGGTGATAAAATTGCATTCCAAAATGGTCGTAGTGTTATTCCTGTGCAAGCTACTCATAAACGTAAAATAAAAGGGATAATCCAAGGGCAGTCTTCAACGGGACAAACTGCATTTATTGAACCCTTAGATATTATTGAACTCAATAATTATATTGCAGAGAAACAATATGCAATTATAGAGGAAGAAAAATGTATTTTACGTGAATTAACAGCATTTTTCAAACCCTTTGCAAGTGAAATTCAAAGCAACTATTTCATTATTAATAATTTTGACATTCACCGAACAATTGCATTTCAAGCTTTCATTTTACAGGCAAAAAAACCAAGTATCTCACAAAATAAAACAATTAATATTCAAGAAGGCAAAAATCCGTTATTAACTTTAGCAAATAAAAATGTAATTCCTCTAAATCTACATTTAAAGGATGATGAGAATATTTTATTAATTTCAGGTCCAAATGCAGGGGGTAAAACTGTTGTTTTAAAGACAATTGGATTATTTGCACTCATGGCACAATGCGGACTTTTTATCCCGGCAGAAAAAATAAATTTACCTATCTATGATTCAATAGTAGCTGATATTGGTGACCGTCAGTCAATTGAAGATGATCTTTCTACATTTTCAGCTCATATTCAGAATTTAGCAACTATTTTAAAAGATGCAAATTCAAATACCCTTGTTTTATTGGACGAATTAGGAACTGGAACTGAACCAGATGCAGGAGCATCAATTTCACAAGCAATTCTTGAAACATTGTTAATAAATAATGCTCATGTTTTTGCGACTACTCATTTGGGGGCATTAAAAGTTTGGGCTCACGATGAAAAGGGAATCGTTAATGGTGGAATGATATTTGACTCCAATAAACTTGCTCCATCTTATGAACTAAATATGGGTACACCCGGTTCAAGTTATGCAATTGAAATTTCTCAACGAATGGGGTTAGAAAATAAAATTATTAATCGAGCTAAAGAGTTAATCGGTGATAATTCTGTAAAATTAGAAGCTATATTAAATCAGTTAGAAAGTGAACGCAATGAGACAAAACGTTTAAGAGAACAAATAAAAAAACGTGAAGCGTCAATCAACACAAAAGAAGCACATATACAAAAGCTACAATCTCAGGTAAAAAAAGAACATAAACACGCAAAGGTTGATGCCGCAAGAGAAGCACAAAAATTAGTTCATGATGCTCGTAAACAAATTGAATCTTTAGTATCTAATATCAAATCTAAAAATGCTGACTCTGAAAGTATTCGAAAAGCCCATTCAACAATTGAAGCTACATTAGAAGACTTGGAAGAAGAATCACAGCCAGTTAAAACAACCAATTTCACACCTCTAAAGCTTGAGGAAGCAATAAAAGGGACAATAGTAAATATCCCTCATCTAGATACTGAAGGAATAATTATTTTTCCACCGGATAAAAAGAAAAAAGTAACTGTTGAAATTAATGGAGTTAAATTCAAATTGAATGTGGAAGAGTTATCTCAATCGGTTTCAAAAACAAAAGAAGAAACAAAATTTACTGGAGGTCACTCAGTTTCAAGACCAGAAAGTATACAAATTGATTTACGAGGTTTCCGTGTTGATAATGCCTTATTTGAAGTTGAGCAATTTTTGGATAAAGCACTCATGTCAGGAATGCAAATGGTTCATATTTTACATGGAAAAGGAACAGGTGCACTCATGGAAGCAATTCAAAATTATTTAGAATCTCAATCATTTGTAAAAACATTTTATTTTGCTAAACCCGAACATGGTGGAGCAGGAATAACTATTGTTGAAATTATATAATTGAAAGTGATTACTATATTATTATATGTAGTGAAAGTTGTATTTTTATTGCATAATCATGGCTAGAATTTCCGAACAAACTATAGAACAAATTCGCAGTGTAGCAGATATTACTGATGTTATTGGTTCGTACGTTCAACTTAAAAAAAGAGGACGTAATTTTATTGGGTTATGTCCATTTCATGGTGAAAAAACACCCTCATTTTCTGTAAGTCCTGACAAACAAATTTATAAATGTTTTGGATGTGGTGCAGGCGGTGGAGTTATCAACTTCATTATGGCTCATGAGCAGTTAGAGTTTGTTGAATCTGTCAAATTTTTAGCTGATAGATATAATGTTGAATTAGACATTGATGAAAATTCAGGATTCTCACGTGACTTGAAAACCCAATTATTAGATATCCATCAAATTACTGCCCAGCACTTCTATAAGAATTTAGAAACTGAAGAAGGTGCACCAGTTCTTCAACATCTACTAAATCGTGGACTTACAAAAGATACAATTAAAACTTTCAAGTTGGGATACAGTATTGACTCTTACAATAGGGTCTTAAATGGAATTAGAGAGCGAAATTTTACTTCTGAAGCAATGAAACATTGTGGAATTTTCTTTGAAAATGAAAAGGGATTTGGAGATAGATTCCGCGGACGAATTATGTTTAGTATTGCAAACACGCAAGGGAAAATAATTGCATTTGCCGGACGAGTGTTTAAAAAAGATAATCCTGCAAAATATGTAAATTCACCCGATACTCCAATTTATAATAAAAGTCAGATTTTATATGGATTGTTTAAAACTCGCAAAGCAATTCAAGATGCAAAAAAAGTAATTGTAGTTGAGGGATATTTAGATTTTTTACAAGTATATCAAACTGGAATTGAAAACATTGTAGCAGTTTCTGGTACTTCTTTTACTGAGCAACATGCTGTATTATTAAAACGATATTGCAATGATGCCATCATAGCTTATGATGGCGATTCTGCTGGAATTTCCGCCGCAATTCGTGCTGGATATGTTATGCTTTCTAATGGTTTATCACCCCATATTGCAACTATCCCCGATGGTCTTGATCCGGATGATTGGGTAAAAAATGAAGGTCCTGAGCCATTTAATAAAGCAATTAATAATGCAACGCCTTTATTGGAATTTCACTTCAATAATTTTAATGGAGATACAGAAACACCTTCGGGACTGACTGAATTTGTAAATGATGCAGTAAATGGGATTTCACAAATTAAAGACCCCATAATTCAAGAATTATATGCACGGTCTTTAGCAGAATTAACCAAAATTAGTGAACAAAGTATTTTTCAATCACTAAAAACTATTTTGGATAGAAGTAGGTATCAACAAAAATTAAAACAGGATGCAAAACAAAATGTAGTAACCACCAAAATTAAATCATCAAATCAGCAACGCCTTGAAGATGATTTAATTCGTTTGTGTTTTACTCCCCCCCATTCAGTTCGAAAACTTATTTTTGAAAATATGAATGAGCAATGGATTCAATCTGATTCTCATCTTGCGCTTTTCAAAAAAGTGTATATTCATCTTTCAAGTGATGAAACCCCTAAAGAAAGTTTGATTATGAATGAGTTGACTGATGATTTTAATCGACGAAAGTTGTCACATTTAACATTCGATTTAGAGCGAATGGAAGCAACAGATAACATGGCAAAAGAATGTTTAATTCGCTTAGAAACATCTTTTCTACAAAAAAGAATTGAAACTTTACGACAACAACTGAAAAACAATTCTAATGACACAGAAATGAAGTTAATTTCTGAACTTGATCAATTACAAAAACAAAAACAATCACTAATATCAAAATATCAAAATGCGTAGATATTTTATCATTTTATCCATCCTTTTCTTATTACTATCTTGTATGGATGAAAATTTATTTATCAATAATGATACAGATATTGTTTCAACGTACGTTGTAGGTTTAAAAAGTTTGAATTCTGGTGAAAATAAATCCTCGGTTGATATCAGTTGGACAAAGTTAGATGATGCAATATATTCTTTAGTTTTTGATAATTCTGAGATTGTGGTTGATACGAATATTACCACTCTTGAAATGAATCCGGGAGAATTTAAGAAAGTTGTATTGAAAGTAGAATCAGATATTCTTTATACTGATAGCATTATTGTTTTTACAAAACTTGTTGAATCTGTTTCTAATTTCTTAGTATCCCCTTTTTCTTCACCAACTAGATACGAACTTTCTTGGCAAAATAGTGCTGAGTTTGAAAATAATATCATATTTCGTGCTAATGTTGAAGAAGGTGAATTCCCTTATTTTTCGTTTGATGATTATGGGGCAATTTCATCTTATTGGGATACGATTCGGATTGTCGAAAACAATACTGAACAAACGTATATTGATACCGTCAATTTATCCACTTTTGATTATTATTATGTTATTAAAACAATAGATGAAAATAATAATTTTAGATTTAGTTCTATCCCCAATATTAATACCCCTATTCAAAATTCATCTCTAGAATTCATTAATGTAAGTGATAATTTATTCAATCGCATTGAATTAGAATGGAATACATATTCCGAGGATGATTTCTATGAAATGGAATTATGGCGTAGTTCTGATTTTGATTCACCGGTTGATGTTGGTACGTTATTAGGGGAGTTTTCTGACCCAACTATTGAATTTTATTTTGATATTGATAATTTGGTCGGAGGAATTGTCTATAATTATCAATTTAAAATTACTAATATTTATGGGCAAATATATTTAAGTGAAGTTACAAGTGGAAGGGTTCATCCATGATTAGGTATGTAATTTATTCCATATTCCTTTTTAGTATTTCTTGCACTGATTTACTGCTCAATGATTATACTTACCACTCACTTTCATTTAATGGGGGTGCTTGGATGCAATTTGATGGACTAAATCTAGATGATAATTTTACTTTAGAGTTATGGACAACGGGCGAACAAAATAACTTTACAGAATCACCTGCTTTGATTTCAATTGGTAATCAGGAGTCCACTCAGTTTGCCCTATATCGACATCCAAATATAAAATCCCAAATTATGGTAGATCTTGATAATGAAATGTCGTACAACACTGTCAGTAGTTTGGATACTGTAAATTCAAAAAACTTTAATTTTATTGCAATTATTAAAAGTGAAAATACCCTATCAATTTATTTTAATGGGGTGAATATTGAGTATGATTTCCAAAATTGGGACAGTAGTTTGTCTTTATATATTGGGGCAGTACCATTTATAAATATATCCAATTTTTGGATTGGAACTATTGACGAAATTCGACTTTGGGATACGGCATTAACCGACGAACAACTTCAATTTCATTTTGAAAATCCAGATAAACTTTTTGAATCTAATGATGAAGATGAGGTCAATCTTACTTCCCTATGGCGACTGGAATATACTGAACCAAGTAATATTGTTGAAGATTCAAAAGATAATAAAGATGGAGTTATTTATACACTCCCAGGATATTCAGTAGAATTATCAACAAAAAGTGCACAATGATTTTGGTTTGAATAGGTTCAACCCTGTAAATTTTCGCCCTGTTTGGGCCCTTAGCTCAGTTGGTTAGAGCAGCGGACTCATAATCCGTTGGTCCGGGGTTCAAGTCCCTGAGGGCCCACAAAGCAATCCCCTGTATTACAGGGGATTTTGCTATCTTATAGAACATCTATAAGCTTTACATAACATGCATTATTCGGCACTATTATGGGTGTTTCTTCTCGGAATTATATGGGAAATTATTCAAACAGCATTATTTTTTGTTTAGAGAATACCCTACAATACAACATTGCAATTGTTTTACCGGTTTGTGTTTTCTGTTTCTTTTTGCGTGGCATAATGGATATTCTAAATTTATTCTTTACTTTTTATTTTACAATTTACATTTTGAATATAATAATTGTAAAGTTGTTCGTAGATTTCTTTTGCATGTGGAAATTGTTTTTGTTTAAAAAGTGATTTTGCGAATTGGGTAAGTTCATTTGCAAGATATTCCGCTTTACTCGATGGCAAGTTTAATAGTGTATGTGCTTTATCAATATTTTGATTTATATTTTCGTGATTGATTTTCATAAACAAATTAGTATCTAAGATATTAAAGGTGGTTCTTCACACTTAACGATACTTTTTTCAATGTAGGTTGTAGATAAACAGAA
>CAYNTS010000034.1:0-21891 GCA_964400495.1 uncultured bacterium
CTGTTTCTTTTTTACTCAAATCCTAAAAAGTACTAATTATTGTGAAGAACCTTAAAGGTAAAAATACATAAAGTGGAAAAGATGTAAAATTGGAATTAAACAATTTACCCGATTATAATATTCACTATTGCAACAATATCAAGAACATTAATTATATTATCACTATTCACATCTGCTTGGCAAAATGCAGATCCGGAAAGTGGGTCATTACTGCCAATTATTTCTCCAACAACTAAGACAATATCTAATACATTAACAATAGTATCTTCGTTCGCATCCCCCTCATGATTGCAAGATTCTGCCCCAATGATAAAAAACTCTGTAGTAATTTGACGAACATTAAAATTAGGAATACACGTTGGAGAAAATCGCATAATTAACCTTCCGTCAGTTCCATTATAATCATGGTCACTATCATCAACCATAAAATCTAAACAAGGAGTTGGATTTCCACCATTTTCACTTAAACAAATTTGAAATTCTGACGCATTTTTCGTTAACATATTACCCCAAGCAACTAAAGATGCATCTACAACATAACCATCATTAGCTTGACCTTCAGTTTCATCGATACAATCACTTCCTATCCCCATTTCTGATAAAATTCCAGTCATATTTCCTTCACCAAAAACAGGATAGTTTAATCCGCCACAATCTGGACTTGGACTGACATATACCGCAGAAATTGAAGATAATCCAAAAATTGCATCATAATCTGTGCCATCACCATCTTCATCTTCACCAATTATGTCACCCAATCCACTTTCAGAAATCATTCCATCAATCGCATGCCATTCAAGAGTCAAGTCCCACGGAGTATTTGGCTCAGGAATACCATCTCCATCAAAATCATCCCCAAGAATACTTTCATTTGAGTCTCCAACAATTACAAATCCACCCACAACACCTGGTAGTGTATAACCCGGCGGAATAAAGGAATTATCAGGGTACTCTGAGGTATCAAAATTTATTGGAAATGGAACAGATGTCTGTGTAGGAATGCCTGGGAAAAAGTCAAATACAACAGATTGACTAAGTGAAAATGAACCAACATTTCCAACTGTATTAGAATCAAAAGCATAGGGATTATGAGATGGTAATCCAATTGCATTAGTTAATGGCCAAGATAATCCTGCATTTATATCTGATGAGTAAATCAATTCATCTGTAATCGGTAATACTTGCAAAACAGAAATACAATCATCTAGTGAAACAGATGGATAGAAACTACCTTCAGCAATATGACCTGTTCCATCGGGATATAAATTGATATTGAGATTTACTCCAGCAAATGTTAAATACATTTCTCCATGCGGACCGTTAAAAGTCGAGTTAAAAATATCCCCTTGATTAATTGCCCCTATAGCAATTTCAACTCCCTCTCCATAAATATCACTTACATTTATTGGGGTTGTTTGACGAGCAATATCATAGTAAGTGGCGTTAATTCCAGATAATTTGTAATTTCCTGTAACATCTTGTGAAAATAATATCGAACTAAAAAATAATACTATTAAACCTAATTTTTTCATACTGTTTCCTTTGACTATTTAGTTGCTTATTTTACATGCTCTTAATGGAAAGAACAAAAGGAAAATATTGTAAGTAGGGGCTGATTGCTGGCTTCTAGGTTCAAGGGTGTTTGATATACCAAAACCGTGGTATAATAAGGCTGTAGGCATTCTGATTATCCTACAATTATTTTTCTAAAAAATAATCTACAAAAGTATTTTTGGAATGCCTACTTCTTTTTACAGCAAATCTAAAAAGTACTAATTATTGTGAAAAACCATTTTTAGAATTAATTACTAGAGATTCTAAATCTCACTATTAATAATATTATTTGCTAATGCAATTATGAGTGAACATGTTAACAAAAATGATCCACCATAACTTAAAAATGGTGCTGGTAGTCCAGTTACTGGGAAATATCCTACAACCATGCCCATGTTTACAATAATATGACTAAATAAAATAACTGTAAAACCAATCAAAACTAAACTTGAAAATCTGTTTTGGACTTTTCGTGCATACCCAACTAACCAATAGAACATTATCGCAACTGCAATTAAAATAATCATAATTGCAAACAATCCCATCTCTTCACCAATAACTGAAATGATAAAATCTGTATCTCGCACTGGTAAAAAACGAAGGTGTGTTTGAGTTCCATTTCCTAACCCTTTACCCCAAAAACCTCCAGAACCAATGGCTGTCATTGATTGCAATACTTGATATCCAGCTCCTTGGGGATCACTCATGGGGTCAAGCAAAGTTAAGATTCGTTTTTTCTGATGAGGATACAATACATTATTCCAAATATATGGTGCTAACATTCCGAAGCCGACATTTATAATAAAATGAATAGTTCCAGTAATTATTTTAGGCTGTCCTATAAAAATCACTATGCAAAACAACACCATCCAAATATAAAAAACTGTCAAATTAAACGCAGCTACCACACTAATTAATGGAGAAACAGATAAAAACAAATATAGTGGTCGTACACCTGACCAATATAGCATTGGCAAAACTACAGCTAAATATATAAGTGCAGTCCCCAAATCTGGTTGTCTAAAGACCATTAATGCAGGTACAATTGAAATTGTATATGCAATAAATAATACTTTGACTTCACGAATTTTATCCTTTTGATCAGCGAGATACTTTGCTAATACAAATACCGTTAGTAATTTTCCAATTTCAGATGGTTGAAAAGAAAGAGGCCCAATAAAAATCCATCGTTTAGAACCATCAATTGCAGGCATTGCATAGGTAACTAAAATTGCAACCAATAATAAGGCAAATAAAATATATCCATATTCATAAAAATACTGAATTCGAATATATTGACTAATTACGAATACAGATACCCCCAAGAAAATCCAAATAATCTGCCGGTAAAAGGAAGATTTCAATGGAGAAACATCTCCACTCGTGCTATATAACGCTAGCAAACTTATGATAAGTAAAACAAAAATTGGAATTGTAATCCAATATTTAATAGAAAATCGTTCAGGGATTTGAAATATTTTTCTAATCATGTGTTCCTTCAATTTGATTTACAAAATATGCAAACAAATCTCTTGATATTGAAGTCGCAATTCCAGACCCCTTACCTCCATTTTCAATAATAACAGCAATTGACATTTGATGACCACCCTTTGAAGTAACATATCCTGTGAACCAAGAATGGTCTTCACCGTGTGGGTTTTGTCCTGTTCCAGTTTTCCCTCTAACTACACCATCGTCAATTAAAGCACCTTTGCCTGTTCCATTTTTTCCATTAACTACTTGCCATGTTGCATCTTGTAAAAAATTCCATGTTCTGTTCTTAAATGATAAAGAAATTGGTTTTACCAATCCATCCTTTTTGAAATGAGGTTGAAACGTATTTCCTCTAGTTGCAATAATATTCATCATATTTACAACTTGTACAGGTGTTGCAAGTACATCTCCTTGACCAATAACAAATGTCAATAAATTTCCAGTTGCCCAACCATACCTTCCATACTTTTTATTCATATATTCTTTATTTGGTACAAGTCCACTTTTTTCATTGGGTAAATCGATACCAGTTTTACTTCCAAAACCAAAAGATTCAACTATTTTTGCCCAATCTTTAAATTTCATTTTTTGAATTAATGTATAGAAATAAACATTACATGAATGTTTTATTGCTTCTTTCATGTTCAAATCACCATGACCATAAATATTCCAACAATGAAAAGGTCTTCCGCCCAAAATAAAGGAACCCGAGCAATTTATTTTTTCATATGGATCAATAATATTATTTTCTAGAGCCAACGCAGTAGCAATTAGTTTAAACGGCGAAGCAGGCGGATATACACCTTGAATTACTCTGTTCAATAATGGTTTGTCTGTATCATTATTCCAACCATTCCAAATATTATGAGGAATTGGACCAACAAAGGGAGATAAATCATAATCGGGTGCACTCACAAAAGTTAATACTTCTCCAGTTTTAGGATTAGTACAAATAATTGCTCCCTTAAGGGTATCCATTTTTGATTCAGCATAAATCTGTAATGATTCATCAATTGTAATAGTTAAAGAATTACCAGGAACCAGTGGATATGCTCTACTATCCGGATGAAGACCATGATCAACTCCAAAAATATCTACTAATCTAAACTCTACACCATCTATTCCACGAAGTGTATCTTCATAAATTTTCTCTAATCCACTAAAACCACTAACATCTCCCAAACGGTATTTTTTCTCAGGGTGGTTTTTCATTTCTTGTTCAGTTACAGTTCTTAAATATCCCAAAGTATGTGTCAAATTTGCATCACTTGGGTAAGTTCGTGCTGGGTTTTCTGAAAAAATCATTCCAGAAAATTCTAATTTATTTTCTTCCAATATGGACCGTGTTTCAAAATCAACATGACGCTTCAAAATATTAGGTCGAAATCGATTAAATGACTGTTTCATTATTGATATTGAATTTTCCAACTCGTTTTCTGATATTTTGATTATCGATGATAATAAGGAATAGTTAAATTTTTCTGATACATCATATGGTATTACACTTAAATCATAAACTGGTTGGTTATCAACTAAGGGGTTATTGCTTCTATCATAAACTATCCCCCTTGGAGCAACTAAAGGAATCTTTCGAATACTATTATTCCCTGATTTTGTAACAAATGTTTTATGTTCAATTAATTGTAAATTCGCAAATCGAAATAGTATTGTAGTTATTATTATGTAGGCAATTGCAATAATAATATTTTTACGTCGGGATAATCCTGCAGTAGATTGTAGTTGCATTAGATTAATTTTGAATTAAATAAGAATTTATTTATAATCCAAAAAATAACAAAAGTGGAAATCGATTGAATACACACAAGACTAAATATAACTGAAAATGACGTACTAATATTGCTAAGTGCAACATAGAAATAAATCAAAAAGTGAATAAAATAAATGCCTAGTAGAACAGAATATCTAACAATACTAGACCAAATTTTAGAATATCCAGTTAATGTTAATAATCCATATCCCGAAATTGATTTTGCAAAAGCAAACATTCCTAACAAATCAACTTGGGTTGAAAAATCTTGACATAAACCGATTATAAATCCAATAAATATTACTTGAACATTTCCCCACGAAAATGCAATTATAGTTAAAAATACCAGTAGTATATCTGGAGTAAAATTGGTATTGAAAATAGTTATTTGAGGAAAATATGCTTGACATAAAATGACAAGAAAAGTAATAACTATTCTTACAAGAATTCTATTCATTATTTAATCACGAAAATGTAATTAAGATTATCAATATCAGCGAGGAGTTCAACAGCAACATTTAGAAATAGTTGATTTTCATCAGATATTACAGAAATTACTTTTGCAACAGGTAAATCAGCTGGATAAATATTTGAAATTCCTGATGTGTAAACAATTTCACCAACATTTAATTCTAAGCTTTTTCTAACACCTTCTAACACACCATATTTCCCGTGAGTTGGAACAAATATTCCAAGTGTTCTATCCTTCCCTACACGAATAGAAACTCTATAATTATTATCGGTTATTAATTGGACTTTTGATGCATTTTCACCTAAACTTACTGTTTTACCAATCAATCCATTCATATCAATAATTGGCAAATTTTTATGAATTCCATGTGATCTACCAATATCAATAAATATTGATTGTATAGAAAAAGATAATTGGGTGTTAACTACATTTGCTGGAATCATACTCAATGGATGAGATTCTGAAAATTGAAGCATATTTTTTAAATGTTTGTTCTCATTTCTAAAGCGTTCAGATTCAGAATTTAAGAGGGTAAGTTGTGTAACCATTGCTTTAAGAACTTTATTTTCTTCTTTAACTGTCATCACTTCTTTGTACCAAGTTTTGGGATACATAATGAAGTTAACAATGTCTGAAACATCCTCTTCAACAGAAACCACTTGATCTGAACGGCTAGAAAAAAATAAAATAAGAGAAAGGCAGGAAGTCAGAACCAAAGCAAGAATTTCCTTGCTAAGAAATGATATCCGAACGAATTCCATTATGGTGTAATTAACACGTCTTTATATTTTTTAATATTATCTAAAACCATACCAGTTCCTTTTACAACGGAAAACAAGGGATCTTCTGCTACATGCACTGGTAATCCTGTTTTATTTCTAATATGTTCATCAAGATTTTCTAACATTGACCCACCCCCAGTCAATATGATACCTCTATCAATAATATCAGAAGAATGTTCGGGTGGAGTTTTATCCAATGCTGTTTTGATGGCTGTTGTAATTTGGAATATTGTTTCAGCAAGTGCTTGTCTAATTTCATCAGATGAAATCTCAATGGTTTTTGGGATACCTGTAATTAAATCTTGTCCTTTAACAGCAATTTTTTTACCTTGGGAGCGAATTGCAGACCCTACATTGCATTTAATTTGTTCAGCAGTACGTTCACCAACACCTAATTTATGTTGATTTTTGAACCAATCAATAATTGATTTTGTTTGTTCATCTCCAGCAATACGAACGGTTTCTATGGTACCAATTCCATTTAGAGAAATAACTGCAATTTCAGTTGTTCCTCCACCAATATCTACAATCATATTTCCAACGGCTTTACTAACATCAAGTCCAATACCAATTGCAGCAGCCATAGGTTCCTCAATTAAATATACTTCACTTGCATTTGCATGTTCAGCGGATTCTCTAACTGATCGCTGTTCTACATCAGTCACTCCCGAAGGGATACAAATTACAATTCGAGGTCGAGCAATTCTACTTCGTTTGATTTTACGCATGAAACCCTGAATCATTGCATCTGTCATTTTATAGTCTGCAATAACACCATCTTTTAAAGGACGAATTGTTTCAATTCCTTTGTGCGTTCGCCCTACCATTTCTTTTGCTTCAGCACCCACAGCAATAATATTTCCATCTACTACATTTTGAGCAACAATGGATGGCTCATTTAGAACAATTCCCTGTCCTTTAATCCAAACTAAAGTATTTGCAGTACCGAGGTCAATTGCAATATCACCCGATACCATATTTGAAAGTGTTGAAAATCCCATACGCCTATTCTTTAATGATAAAAGTGTCTTGTGCCTGTAAATACCATGACTAAACCTAATTCATCTGCTCGTTTAATCACCTCTTTATCTTTGATGGATCCACCCGGTTGAATAATTGCAGATATACCTGCTTCTGCAGCTAATTCAACATTATCAGGAAACGGGAAAAATGCATCTGATGCCAAAATAGCACCATGTAAATTTAGTCCAGCTTCACCTACTTTTCGAATAGCTATTTTTGTAGAATCAATTCTAGACATTTGTCCTGCACCAACTCCGAGCAATTGTTCAGAGTTTGCGAAGACAATAGCATTTGATTTTACAAATCTTACCATCGACCATCCTAATTTTAGTGCTTTTAATTCTTCTTCTGTTGGTTGCTTTTCTGAAACAACTTTTATTGAATCAAACTCACCAATATCCGAATCTTTTTGTTGTACTAAAAACCCACCGGCAACAGATTTTAGAACGTGGTTGTCCATCTTAAAACTATTCCCTACAGTTACCACACGTAAGTTCTTCTTCTTTTTCAAAACGTCAAGTGCCTCTTTAGAAACGGAGGGTGCAATTATACATTCTAAAAATGGTTGTACTAATTCTTTAGCTACTTCTGCATCAACCTCACGATTAAAACCAACAATTCCACCAAAATAACTAACAGGGTCTGTTGTTACAGCTCGCTTAAAAGCTTCGAGCGGTGTAAAGCCAATTCCAAACCCACACGGATTTGCATGTTTGATAATTGAACACGCAGTATCTTCAAACTCTAATGCAATTGCAATAGCAGATTCCATATCTGCATAATTATTGTACGATAATGCCTTTCCTTGATGTTGATCCCATGCAAGTGTGTTACCATTTGGAACATAAAATGCAGCTGGTTGATGAGGGTTCTCACCATATCTCAATTCATTCACTTTTTCAAGAGATAGAGATAGAGTATCTTTTAATCCATCTTCATCCTTTGTGAAATAATTAAATATAGCTGACTCATAATTTGCGGTCATTGCAAATACTTTAGAAGCAAATTTCTGTCTTGTTTCTAACGGAATATCTCCATTATTAGCTTCAAATTGGATTTTGAAATCATCGTAAAAAGATGGATCACATAAAGGTACAACTGAATGGTAATTTTTTGCAGCAGCACGAATCATTGATGGTCCACCAATATCAATAAATTCGATCGCTTTTTTGAATTCTAATCCTTTTGAAACAGCTTCTTGAACAAATGGATAAAAATTAACTACAACAATATCTACCTCTACCCCATTTATTTTTTCTAAATCTATCATGTGGTTTGAATTTGATCTATCTGCTAAAATTCCACCAAATATTTTGGGATCAAGCGTTTTTACTCTTCCGTCCATTACAGCACCAGTACCCGTTATATCTGCAACTGGGGTAACTGGCAATCCGACATCTTCAAGTGCTTTTTGAGTTCCACCAGTTGATAGTAACTCAATATTATGCTTATGTAAAAATTGTCCTAACTCAACAATTCCCTCTTTATTCCATACAGACAATAATGCCCTTTTCATCAAATTAAATCCTTTATTTGTGGTTTATCTTTATTCCATTCTATTCGTTCTTCACAAAACGCTTTCACAACATCCGGGTACAGTTGGTGCTCAGCTTCCAAAACTCTTTCTGCTAAACTTTTTATAGTATCACTATCCTTTACAGGAACTTTTAACTGTGAAATTATTGGTCCAGTATCATAATCTTCATCAACAAAGTGAACGGTGGGTCCAGATTCTTTTGCACCCTTTTCAATTACAGTTTTATGAACATTTGATCCAAAAAATCCTTTGCCACCAAACTCAGGTAGTAGCCCTGGGTGGATATTTATTATTCGTCGTGTATACTTTCTCACAGTTGATTCCGGAATTAATTTCATGTATCCAGCCAAAACTATTAAATCTGGTTCTTCAATATCTAATTCATTATTTAAAACAAATTCATATTGTTCTGCTTCTGGGTATCGTTTTGAATTTATTATAAAAGTTCGAATATCGTGGTTAATGGCATATTGAATAGCCCCACATTTTGAGTTATTACTCACAACTAAAACGATGTTTGCATTAATATCTTCAGATAAAATACTTTTATGGATGCTTTTAAAATTTGAACCACCACCTGATGCAAATATTATAATCTTTTTAATCATTTAATTTGCTTTCAATTTGAGAAAATATTTCATTCAACTTTTCCTCATCAGTATGAATGTTAAAATTATCTGTTTTAATTGTTAAAACACTTATATCTGATATTCGTTTTATCCATTTGTCATATGAAACATTTAAGCTGTGAAGATATTCAGATGATATTGTTTTTTCAAAGTCCCTATCTCTATTTTTTATGCGAGAAATGAGTGTATCTGTAGATGCTTTTAGATAAATAATTAAATCTGGTTTGCACAAAAAGTGTGTCATGTTATTAAACAGATTTTTATATGTTTCCCAATCTCGTTTAGACATATGTTTCATTTCATGCAAATTACGAGCAAATATTTCAACATCTTCATAAATAGTTCTATCTTGAATTACTCCACGAGTTCTTTTTGAGAGTTCCATTTGACCACCAAACCTATGATGTAAAAAATAAATTTGCAGATTAAAACTCCATCGAGACATATCATCATAAAAGTCACTTAAATAGGGGTTATCAATTACGGATTCGTATACTTCTTTCCAACCAAAATGGTGCCCAACTTTTTCAGTAAATGTAGTTTTTCCAACCCCAATATTTCCTGCAATTCCAATAAAAGGGTATTTTATCATTGGTTTATATCCCCATAAACTACAGCACCATCAATTGAGTTTAACTGAGTTATTTGAACAGTATTCAGCATTGTTTCTTCTCCAGAAAACTTAACCCGAATATAATTATCTGTTAATCCTGAACATATACCATACTCAAAGGATTCAATTAATACAGGGTGTGTTTTATTCAATTGAGTTCTATAGAAATTATTCCTTTTAAAATCAGAAAGTTGTCTCAATTTTTTGCTTCGAGTCAATCGTTCTGCTTTGGAAATAGATGGTGCGATTTTTAATGCTGGGGTATTATCTCTTTCTGAATACGAAAACACATGGCAATACGAAATATCTGAATTTTCAATAAATTGATATGTTGTGTTAAAATCTTCTTCAGTCTCTCCCGGAAACCCTACTATAACATCTGATGCAATACATGCGTCTGGAAAAATAGATTTTATTGCTTTAACTCTTTGAGAAAACAGTTGAGTATTATATCTGCGTTGCATTGCCTTTAAGGTTTTATCACACCCTGATTGCAAGGGAATATGAAAATGGGGTAAAAACGAGTTTGAGTCTTTAATAAATTCTAATATATCATCAGTTAGTAAATTGGGTTCGATAGATGATATTCTAAACCGTTTGATACCGTGAATTTTATCTAATTCTTGTATTAAATCTAAAAAAGTTTCTTCAGTATGATTCCCAAAATCACCAATATTTACACCAGTTAACACAATTTCATTTACATCTGATTTAGCAATTTTCTTGGCTAAATTCACTGTGTTTTCAATAGTATCACTACGGCTATTTCCTCGAGCTAAAGGGATAGTACAATATGTACATGGATAATCACATCCATCTTGGACTTTTAAAAATGAACGAATTCTATCACTTTTAGAATATGAAGGATGAAATGTAGTTTGTTTTTCTACGGTTGTTGTATAAACTGAGGATTCACTATGTCCATTTTTATTTGCAATATACTGCATTATATCAAATTTTTCAGTATTTCCTAATACCAAATCAACACCGGGAATTTGTGAAATTTCTTGTGGTTTAAGTTGACTATAGCAACCAACTATTGTAACAAATGCTTCTGGAGAATATTGCAATGCATTTCGCACAGCTTTCCTTGCTTTTTTATCGGCATTATCAGTTACAGAACAGGTGTTAATTACAACAATATCTGGATTTTCGGAAATTGCAACACGTGAAAGACCTTGTTCAATTAAATCCCGAGCTATAGTTGATGTCTCAGAGAAGTTTAACTTACACCCAAGAGTTTGAAAAGAAACAGTTTGATACGGTGAACTCATTAATTATTTATATTTGAGTTAAACAAAAATAAATTCAACCTTAACCACGCTCCTGAGTGAAATGACATGATGCAAAATGACCATCTAACTTTTCATCTAACAATGGAATTTTTTGCATGCAATCTGGATGAATATCATTTTCATTTGCAATATGACACCTAGGATGAAACGTACATCCAGAAGGTGGATTTGATGGGCTTGGCACATCCCCTTTTAGTATAATGCGTTGTGATTTGATATCCGGATTTGGATTTGGAACTGCCGACATTAATGCGTTGGTATATGGATGTAATGTATTTTTATAAAGTGCATCTGAATCTGCAATTTCCATTATTTTTCCAAGGTACATAACAGCTACTCTATCAGAAATATATTCAACTACAGATAAATCATGTGCAATAAACAAATAGGTTAAGTTGAATTCCTTCTGTAAATCTTTGAGTAAATTGATAACTTGTGCCTGAATTGATACATCCAAAGCAGACACTGCCTCGTCACACACAATAAGTTCTGGTTTTACTGATAATGCCCGAGCAATTCCAATTCGCTGGCGCTGACCACCCGAAAATTCATGTGGATATTTTCCAGCTTGTGAACGTGATAAACCAACCACATCCAAAAGACGAAATACCTCTTTTTCAATTTCTTCATTGGGTACAATTTTGTGTACGCTAAGTGCTTCAGAGAGCATATTTCCAACCGTCATTCTTGGATTTAAAGAACTATATGGATCTTGGAATATTATCTGCATTTTTCGGCGAAGTGGACGTAATTCTTTTGAACTTAAATTGGTAATGTCCTGCCCATTAAATACAATTTCCCCATCAGTGGGATCTAGTAGTCGTAAAAGAGTTCTCCCAACAGTTGTTTTACCACAACCAGATTCACCTACTAATCCGAGCGTTTCACCTTTATATAGGTTGAATGATACTCCATCAACAGCTTTCACATTACCTTCTATTTGTGAAAATAGACCTGAACGAATAGGAAAATACTTTTTCAAGTTATCTATTTGAACCAAAATTTCTTTTGGTGATTGTGGTTGAGTTTTCAAAAGTTGATTATCCGCCTAGAAAATGAACTGAAATTTAGGTGTGTTTGTATTGCTAATTCAATAAGTGAATTGGTTAATTTTCGTATAAATCAATTTTAATAGGATGTAAGAAAAAAATAAGTACATTTTTATATAAATTATTTTTCATTAAATATAGACTATTATTATAATTAAATTTTCGACCATGGTACAGTTTCAAAAATACTATTTAATCTGGGTATTGACATTTTCCATTATATTTTGTCAAACGCAATATTTAATTATTTGTCCTGAAGTATTAAATGAAACAGCACAAGAAATGAAAAATTTGCACGAGTCCTTAGTTGAAGAAGAATTTCAGTTAAATGTGGAAATCCTACATACTGAAACCATTTGCAGTAATTGCACTAATTTAAAAGATGTTATTGAAGATACACTAATTTCAAGATTGAATGACAATTTAAAGTATGTTCTCTTTTTGGGTGATGAAAACACTATCCCTCCTCAGTATTATGGAGATAATGCTTCTGATGATTTTTATACAAAAGATATCAATAATTCAACAATTAGACCAGAACTAGCAATGGGTAGAATACCTGTTTCAACTGTTGAAGAAGCAAACCAAGTTGTAGCAAAAATTATATCCTACACATTAGAACCTGATATGGGTGCATGGCGAAGCAAAGTTTTACTCTTTGCTGATGATGAAAATAAATCTGGTTCTTCTATTTCTTATGAAATTAAACATACACAAAATTCTGATAACATCTTTGACTCACTTACATCTACCCTGTCCGTAATTCCTTTGTATGGTACTGATTATATACCAACCCCAGGACCAAATGGCTTGACACATCCTGAGCTAACTTCGGATATAATTCAAACCATAAATTCTGGAGTATCCATTTTAAATTATATTGGACACGGCGACCCTCAAAAATTAGCAGGTGAAGCAATTTTAGATATGAACCGCGATATAAATTATATTAGTCCACAAGGTAATCAATTGCCAATTTGGGTTGTAGGTACATGTTCATTTGGGCATTATGATAATGAAGATTCATTTACCGAGGCACTACTTACAAAACCTGATGGAGCTATTGCAGTCATTGCAACTACTCGAAGTATTGGTGCTACTCAAAATTATCATTTTTTAGAAGAATTTTTTAATCAAATAAAAGATTATGTTCAAACCCAAACA
Organism: uncultured bacterium; assembly: GCA_964400495.1. GTDB lineage: Bacteria > Fidelibacterota > Marinisomatia > SCGC-AAA003-L08 > D37C17 > CAYNTS01. The sequence continues at coordinate 13,381 of CAYNTS010000034.1, forward strand.
GATAATTCACGATTGGGGGATATTTTTTATAATACCAAAAAAAATATTAACTCAACATATAATCTTTACCTTTTTCAATTATTTGGTGACCCCGCCCAACGGTTGCCCTTTCCAAAACAAAATAATACCCTTATTACATCCGTACCAAACTCTTTAGAAGTTATTACTCAATCGAAAGTTGAAGTTGGAACGGTAGATTCTTCATTTATTCTGGTTCAAGGAAATGATATTGAAATTAATCGAGAATACGAAGATGGAATTTTACTTAAATATACCTTGCCGGGTGATATTATTTTTCAAGGTGATTTTATAGATTCTGCACATTTCTTTGTCCCATTAGATGCCGAAGTATGTGAGGATTGTTCTGCAAATATTATGGTGTATTCTGCTAATGAAACTTCTAATCAAATTGATAAAGAATTTTCTATTCCATTTCTAATTCCAGATGATATTTCAATCGAAGATAACGAAGGTCCTCTAATTACTTTATACCAAAATGGAAATATAATTGGAAGTAATGCAACCCTGTTTTCCCCATTTAATATCACCATTTCGATTGAAGATGAATCAGGAATCAACTTAATGGGTGTACCCGGTCATCAGCTTACCTATACTGTGGGCGAAAATGAACCAACACCATTTGATCAATTTTTTAATTACAGTAATCCAGCAAGTGGAATTGCAAATATTACCCTCACTAATATTGAAAATGGGTTGTATGAGTTTAGTGTTGAAGCATGGGACAATGTGAATAATAGAACTGAAATTTCGGTTAGTTTAAATTTGAATGGAAGTGAAGATAATTCCAACGAAGAATCTTCCCTGTTTTCTGTAAATAACGTATTTAATGTTCCAAATCCATGCAAAAAATATACATATTTTACATTTGAATTATCTGATGTTGCAGATGTTGAAATAGATGTTTTTACATTAAGTGGAGTACCAATTATATCCTTCAAAGAAAATAAAAATGCTGGATTTAATTCATTACCATGGATAGAAGGATTAGAATCAATTGCGAATGGTACCTATATGTATTCATTTAAGGCAACTTCTGAAACTGGATTTGTTGAGAGTCTGCATACACTATCAATATTAAAATGAGATTAATTTTAGCATCACAAAGTCCACGAAGAAAACAAATTTTATCTAGATTAGATATTCCATTTGATATAATTGTATCTGATGTTGATGAATCACAATTTAAGTTTGAGGGTAATCCCATTGCTTATTGTGAACTATTAGCAGAAGTTAAAGCAGAGTTTGTTAGCAAACAATATCCAGATGCTATTGTAATTGGTGCTGATACTATTGTTGTTTTAGAAGATGATGTTTTAGAAAAACCAATTGATAAAGCAGACGCTAATAGAATACTAAATCTTTTGAGCAATAAAACACATATCGTTTATACAGCGGTTTCCATTCAATCCATTTCAAAAGATATTCACCATACCTTTCATGAGGCAACAAAAGTAACTTTCCGAAAGTTATCAAGTAAAATGATACATTATTATATTGATAATTTTGCCCCTTTCGACAAAGCAGGAAGTTACGGAATCCAAGATTGGAGTGCTTTATTTGTCAAATATATTCATGGATGTTATGATAATGTTGTGGGCTTTCCTCTTTCAAAATTTTACGAAGAAACAAAGCACCTCAATATCCATGAATTTAGTTAACAAAGCAAATTATTTAATCTTCAAGATCTTCTAAATGTTCTTCAATATCTCTTAATTCATCGTCACTTGGTTCACAAAATTCATATTTTTCATCATCGTATTTCATTTTAATCTCCTAGTTAATTTCTAATCGATTTTATTGAGTTTATACTATTGATTTTGTGATGTACGTTGCATTTATATTTTATGTGATTTGAATTACAAAAATACTTCAATATTTCAGTTAAAAATCTTGTTCCAAATTAGTTGAAATGTCTAATTTCATGCCCTATGAATACCACAGAATCATTCTTTAATGCATTAAAATCTCATCGAGAAAGTAAAGATATCAAGCTTGAGGATATTTCTGATGCAACACGAATAAATCCAAAATATTTTGAAGCCATTGAATCTGGAGATTTTACCGTACTTCCTACTGTTTATATGCGATTATTTTTGCGAACTTATACTGAATATATTGGTGCAGATTCTGCAAAAGCACTTGAAGATTTTGAATTGCACACAACAGGTCAAGTATCTAAAAAGAAAGATGAACCCCGTCCATTAGTTGTAGAAACTTCAAATGAGGATTCAGATGAGTTTGAACTTGGTTCAGACTTTCAAATTACACCTCAAAAAATCGCAACTGCAATCGGTGCTATCTTGCTCATCTTTTTATTTTTTAAATTGGTAGAGGCACTAACAACTGAACAAGAAGCAAATACTCCTCAAATTCAGCCCGTTGAAATTGAGGAAAAAGGTGAAATTGTTGAAGAACCAATTGCTGAAGAACCTGCAATTCAATATTCAGTTTTACCAAATACAAACCTTTTAACTGAAAATAATTTTCTCAATGAAAATTTACTAAATTCAAGCGACACAAGTTTGAAACTCTTTGCCCCATATAAGGTTGAAATTGAATCCTTGACAGAAACTAAAATTAATTTAAGTCATGGTAACGATGATAACCTTAGAACATTGTTTAATGGTGTTGTTCAAGCAGATACTACATTATCGTTTCAATTTGATACTGTACTGTATTTTGATTTATGGAGTGGACAACATCTTAATATGAAAATTAATGACAATTTAATTGAAAACTTAACAGATAATAACACAGTTAGAGGTTCGTATGACTCTAATAATTCTCAACTTTCTTTAAAATTTTATAAACATTAATTTTCTTTGTATTGTTAACAAGAAACTGTTAATTTTGTACGTTATTTACTATATTATTGAAGGAATTCGGTGTAAATCCGAAGCTGACGCGCAACTGTAATACTACTAAGTAGTTAAAGCCAGATACTTCACTTTTTCAACACCTTCGCGATTATGAGGTTCGATGATTCATTTACATTTCATCACCCCTATCTTCAACAAGATGGGGGTTGTTTTTTTAGCAGGATTAGTTACATTTCTATCTGCAACATCTTTTCAAGGTGTATTAATTGATGAAATTACAAATCATCCTCTTAAAAATTATCCAATTATAATTAAAAATATTCATCTTGAAACAGATTCCCTCGGTCAGTTTAATGTAGAAGTACATAATGTAAATAAAATAACAATTTCAGCTCCTAATTATTATTCTAAAACAATTGGTATTGAAAATGATACCCCAATTTATTTAAAACCCTTTGCATATCCAGATAAACCAATTCTTGTTTCTGGGAAATATAAGGGAGTTTACAGTCATTTAGAGCATATTACTCCTCCAATCACATTAAATCCAATTTCAATTCAATCTTCTAATTCAACTCAACAAGTATTCAACCGTTTACCAGGAGTAATTGTAAAATCGTACGGAGGAAAGGCTGGTGTTTCAACGCTTTCATTTCACGGTGGACAAGGGAATAGAATTGCAGTTTTATTAAATGGATTTAAACTAAATAATGATCAAAATGGAAGTACCGATATATCTCAAATTCCTTCAGATTTATTAGAGAATATTGAATTTATTCCACAGGGAGCGTCATCAAGGTATGGTTCCTCTGCTAATACAGGTGTCATTAATATTTTGCCAACCCATTCACCATTTATATTTTCCACTTCTTTACGAAACAATCACTTTAACATATCTAATTTTCTACAATTCAAAAATCAAAACTATATTGGTGGCGTTGGGATTGGAAAACAAATAATAAATGATTCATATTCATACACTGAAACAGGGGCATACAATGAGGATGATAGCTCTTGGAAAAAATATGATTGGTTGAAAAGTAATTTAAACCAACATTTTATATATGGGTGGGCAGATTGGAAGTTAAAAACAAACTTCATAATTTCATCCCAAATTTTGCAGACCATGAATGTACGCATAATTTCAGGTTTTATTTACAATACTCTCCCTTTTTACCCAGAACTTTATGATAAACTTTCTGTTTTTTCAATTTCATTAACCTCTAATAACTTTCATTATTCTATTGGATATAAAAGTATTGAAATGGAATATTATTCAAATTCAAACAATCAACCAACTATTTCTGCATCCCATGTATTAAACAAAATTCAACATAGTTTGAGTTTTGATTTTAGAAATTTAACTTTTAATACAGAATTTGATATTGCTAAAAGTAAGAGTACCGATGCAAAAGATACATCTAGAGTAAGTCAAAATGCTTCAATTCAATATAGTGTAAAAGAGGACTGGGGACAAATAGGAGCATCTATTTTGGTTGATTTTGAAAAAGATAAATCGCCTGTGAACTCTTATGAAATATATTATTTATTTCCTAATCATTCAAATATTACTTCCACTCTAACATATTCCAAAAACCATAAAAAGCCAGATTTAAATGATTTGTACTGGAATAATTTAGGAAACCCAGATTTAAAATCTGAATTTTCGCATAATTATTACTGGAAAAATAAATGGAAGACATCCAATTTTACATTTCATACTGATTTATATTTTATTAAATACGATAATTTAATAAGATGGAAACCAAGAACAGATGCAGCAGGATTATGGAGCCCTAATAATATTGCCAAAGCCAAAATCTATGGATATCATCTTGGATTAGACATTTTGTCATTACAACTATCATTTGATAATAATTACTCAACTGATTTGGCAGACTTAGAAGAAAGACCACTTCTATACACACCTGAAAAAATCATTTCAGCAAATTATTCATGGCAGTTTAAATCCTTCATATTTTCAATTCATGGGAAATATACTTCCTCACGATTACGTCAATATGGAGTACAACGATTACCTGCCTATTCAACAATTGATTTTTCATTAATTCGAAATATTTACATTCAAGGTGGTTCTATTGAAACAAAATTTGAAATCAATAATGTATATGATGTCCAATTTCAATCAGTTTACGGGTATCCAAATCCCGGAAAAGAAGTTTTGTTAACATTCAAAATAAAAGGAGAAAAATAAAATGAAAACAATAATAAGCATACTTACCTTAATACTATCTGTTGTATATGCTGACGCATCTACATTTGTACTTTGTGAAGGGAATTATGCATCAAGCAATGCAAGTTTATGGTCACTCAATGACGGTGAAATTTCTGAAGCACCAGGCAACCCTGTGGGTGATACAGGTCAGTCTTTAACGGTGTATAATGATCAATTGTTTGTAATCAACAATGGAAGCAGTACAATTGAAGTGTATGATATATTCGAAGGTAATTTATCGTTTATTACTTCCATTTCAACAAATTATTCTGGACCACGTGAGATGGCTATTCATGATGGATTGGGATATGTAACTGAATGGTACACAAACCAAATTGCAATCTTAAATTTAGAAACATTTGAATTTATAGGTGCAATCCCTGTTGATGGAATGCCTGAAGATATAGTGTCTGATGGAAATTACATATATTCAACAATTACCATGAATGCAGATTGGTATTCGTCAGATAAAGTTGTAAAGATAAATCCAATTACAAATAACATTGAAGATATATTTACTGTTGGTGCAGGTCCAGGACAAATTGTAATTCATAATAATGTACTTTACACTGCTTGCACATATTATGATGCAAGTTGGAATGGCTATGCTGGTACATCTTCAATTGATTTAAACAGTGGTGAAGTTACAATTGCAGATTATGGAATAACCTATTCTTATGGTGCAGACTTAACCATTTTAGATGGTAACATTTACCGTACATACAATAATGGAATAATCCAATTAGATGATAATTTAGAAGTCATCGAAGATACCCATATTTACGGTGATTTTTCTGGTGTCTATTCTATGGCAAGTTATGATGGACTAATTTATTTAGGTATTACTGACTATGTTGCACCAGATGATATTATTATTATTGATTTTGAAACCGAGGAAATAGTGAACACTTATTCTGTTGGAGCTATTCCTGGATCATTTGCTTTTTGGGATAATAACGAGTGTTCAAATGGATTAATGGCTGATGTGAACGGTGATTATATAGTCAATGTTGTAGATATTATTGAAATCGTTAATCACATTATCGGTACAGATTCGTTGGATGAGAATGCTCTATGTGTTGCAGATATAAATGAAGATGGAATTATTAATGTAAGTGATATTGTTGAAATTGTTAATCTAATTTTGGGATAAATTAGTCGTTAAACAGCCAAATTACTTCCAAATAGTTCATAGGTTCAATAGGGTTTAAATTGCTTGGTTGCATAATTGGGTTTTGTAAAATATTGGTCATTTTATATGCAACTTGAAAGGATTGTAAAATAAATCCAAATTCAAAATTTAGATTATTCGTTATTAAAGGGGTATTGCTAATATCATTTAATTCAAACAGGAAAGTATTTTCATTATAATCAAGAGATGAATTTCCTGTTGAACTCCATATTGTTCCATCTATTTTGGCATACGGACGGAACCGTTTATATGCAAACTGAGGAGATATTTTTAGTGATGTTTGCGAATACCCATTAAACCAAATAGCGTCTGAATTAAATGCAACCGTTGTATTATTAATTGACATCCATGAATTTAAATATGAGGTATGTAATGAAATTGATGGTATTGTCTCAGAATCAGTTTCTAGTAAACAAATAGTAGTGAAAATTGATACATTATTGTTTTCATAATTAAATCCAACTGAGTTTGATGTAAAATAAGTTAATCTATCTTGAGCTAAGTGATTGAATGAAACATCGTTATCACTTATCAAATGAAATGACATATTTTCGTTAAATTTATATTTCATTGTAAAAACAGGTTCAACTGATTTAACATAATTTAATCCAGCTTTTATTGATGTGATACCATTACTATAGGCAAGTTGAATAGATGGTTTTACATATTCTATTTCATTAAATTGGGTATTTCTGCGTTTTGTACTTATATCGAATACTAATTGACAAAGTGTTTCAAACTGAGTATTTAATGTCGCATTATTCCAGATTGTTTTATATGTAGAATCCAAAATATGTGAAACATGAAAAGCTGATTGAATTTCTATATCAAATGAGTTTGATGTATGACTTATTTCAATCCCACCAAACATAGATTCTGAGAGTCTTGCACTATCTTCATTAAAAAAAGAATTATCCAATGAAACTCCTACTTCTTCAATATGGTAGCCATAGCTAAAACCAATCTTCGTTTCATCAACTTTGCCATTATAATCCATGCGATAATTTTGAAGTATATTACTACCATTACCCACTTCTCCAAATCTTCCGGAGAATGACCGACCAAATCCACGAAACTCAAGTGAATTTCCATTTTCAAACAGTTTTCCAAGCCCAATACCTGTTTCGCGTAATAAATAATCACCTTGTCGATACAATAATTCAGATACAACATGAGAAGAATCGGTTTTCCCAATATCTAAAAAATCAATTTCATGAATATAATATGCACCCAATGGGTATCCCAATGAACCATCTAAAATAGCAAACCCACTATTAATATCTGAACTTAAGTATGGATTTATAAAATTAAAATAAAGTGTATTCTGACCAGTTTGGTCAAGTTGAAAGGGAATAAAATTGGTTAAGGGTTTGTCAAATTGGTTTATTGAAATATCATCTTGCCCAATACCAATTGAAATAATGCTAAAAACTAAAAAAGCATACTCAAAATAATGTCGAATATGCCTTTTGAATTGTGAAAAATTAATATTCAATTATGAATGAATAGATTCAGTTTGAAGTTGTGGAATTGATTTTTCTAATAGTGCTAATCCACCAAATAATACCGCACTATATAAAACTGTACTTGCTAGAGTGTTGGTCAAAAAAGGTAAACCAGCAACATAGCATGCCCCTAAACCAGAAACCGTTTTAGGATACATCATTCCTGTCATCCATACCCCAAAATTGCTAATAAGGTAAAATACGAGTGAACCAATAACAGATTGAATTCCAATATTTACCATAGATTTATTCTGTTTGAAGCCCATACCAAGAAATGCAATTAGCATCATCGCGCTATATCCCCATATCATAGTTTGGTGAAATCCTAAAACCATATCAGCAATGAACATAGCCAAAACAGGAATCCCAAATGCCAAGTATTTTTTATGTAATGTTGCACCACCCAATAATGCAACTGCAATCAAGGGCGTAAAATTGGGTGGGTGGGGTATTAATCGGCTAAAAGCAGTTGCTAAAATAATACCTACTAAAACTAAATTTCTCATACTTCTCCTTTTTGAACCATTAATTCCGAATATCTCACGAATATAATGGTTAATAATTCTAAATATTTATTGCAAGGTTTACATTCTATTTTAATCTCTACAAGTTTTGTAATTTACTTTTTTTAGTAAATGAACTCATAGGGATTCTTGCACCATTTTTTTGATTGTTTTATCTGTTTTCTATCTCTAGGAAGTCGATTTATTAATGGTGAAACCCATTTAATATAGTCAT
>CAYNTS010000035.1:0-21728 GCA_964400495.1 uncultured bacterium
AATACCGTGGAATAGAGTGCCATTTTTCTCATGGATGCCAAAATGTATCCACATTAGATTTGCTAAAGCGAGAATCTATACTCGAAAGCAAATAGTGAATCTATTGGAAACCAATGGATTTTCTGTTGAAAAAGTGCATTATATTACAGCTCCAATGGATGTTATATCATTGAAACCTCTACAAACTTTTTTACGGAAAACAATTTTTAAAAATAATACTACTTCTATCCCTTTTTTATCCACAGCGATAATGGTTTTGGCTCGTAAAAAATAATTTGGGGAACATATTTATTAACCAATTCGTTTTCCTTCTATTGAAAATATGGAAAAATAATGCGATATTTATTAATTTTGAGCCTTAGTTTGGGGTTTGTTTTTTCAGAAAATGATGATAACGATGAAGATGATAGTAAACTACGAAACTTTGAATCATCTTTGGAAGAACAAGATGAAAACAAAAATTCAAATACTTCTTCCTCATCTAATAAATGTGATAATGATGATGAACATCCAATAATAACAGTATTTAAAATATTTGGGGGGTTGGGTGATATATTTGATAGAGATAATGACGGTGAACGAAAAAAATCAACCTCCTACTCAAGATCTAGAAAAAGAAATTCAGAATATCATGAGAAATTTGAACGCGAACCACAAATTTCATATCAACAATATCCATTTGCTGAAAGTGTTGGAGGGATTTTTGGGCAAAAATATGGTAAATCTACCATTATAATTCCGAGGATATCAACCCATTTAGTAGCTAATGATTTAACAGGCACTCAATATGGGGTAGATTTTTTTCATAGAAAGTATGGTTTTTCTTTTAACTATTTACAATTTTCTGAAGATATCAACCCATCTGCTGAGTATTTATCTTTTACAGATATAAATTATAATTTTCATTTTACCAATTATTATAGGAATCCAAATACAAAACACGATTGGCAGGGACAAATTGGTATAAAAAGTATGCATGGCAACAATGATTATTATGGTCTCAATTTTGGGATAAAATACTTATACTTTACATATCCTGTACATTTTGGATTTTCCATGGGATATTCCCGTTTAAATGAAGGAAATATCTTTGAGTTTAATCCTGAAATTAGTTACCATTTTGAACGACTTGAATTTACATTAGGTTATTCATTTATTAGAACTGAAACAGAGCATTTAGGTGGAGCAAAACTAAGTATTGGTTTATGGTTTTAATCAAAATGGAACCAATTCTTGGTAATTTAGTTCATTTAATATTAATTTAATCACTATAAAATAAGGGAAAACAGAATGAAGAAATTATTATTACTATCAATTATGATTGGGTTGTTTTTTGCAGAAAGTAGAAAAGAACATTCTTTTTTATCTGATATTCAGGTAAATGATCCACATATACAAAGGGAAATTGATATTATCCGCCAGCAATATATTGCTGAGTCAGATCAAATACGAGCAGAGTACCAACAAAAAATCGATGCTCTAAAAAAACAAAGACGGTCAGAAATAGAATCATTACAAGATGCATACAAAAATCGATTGAAAAACTTAAAGAATGAATATCCTGATGCGTTTAAGAAAAAACCTAAAGCTAGACCAATAAAAAGAGAACCTCAACCAAATAAGGTGAAAACTACAGCTCCTGTACCGGAGAAAAAGAGGTCTATCAAGTAATATTCACTGCTTAATGTTATAGTTTTGTAACCATATAATATTTTAATTTTGATTGGTGGTACAATTACTTTATAAACTAAACTTAGTGTTTTTGATGATTGCAAATTTATTTATTGCAAACATTCATCATACACATGATTATCATTCTTCTAAGGAAAATGAATCAAAAGAATGCCAAATTTGTAATCTAGTTAAGAGTCGAAATGACTTCTATGCAGATTTTCAAACAGATAGCATTGAAAACAACAAAGTCCAATATTTTTATGTGAATAATACTTCAGATAAAATTGAGTTTATTACAAATTCATTTTCCTTATCAAGAGCACCTCCTCTTTCATAGTTAAAAACGCAATTTTCTAATACACAATTTTAATCAACTATAGATATTAATTAGTTACTGTCTAGTAGTTGCAACAATTTATATAGTTTATATTTAAAGGAGAATTTATTATGATTATTACTGCATTAAAACAAATTATGTTATCTTTGGCTGTTATTTTGACTGCTGTATCATGTAGTAATCCAACTGCTGCAGATGAGCATATTGACGCTGAGGGATTTGTTTTGGAAAACGAAAGTGGTGATGAGGTTTACAAAGAGTTCAAAGGTGAGATAACTGGTAATATCACTATAAGTGTTGATGACACTCTTGCACTTTCAGTCCATTTTCTTGATAATGATGGAAATGAAATTGAACATGCAGAAGATGAAGACGGTGAGGAAAACGAATTAGAGTTTACTGATTTTGACGCTAATATAATTTCAATTGAATTGGAAGAACATGAATCAGGGTTTGAGTTGGTTGGACTTAGTTCAGGAACGACATCTTTTGTTCTTTCATTAATGCATGAGGGACATTCAGATTATACATCTCAGCCAATTAGTGTAACTGTTGAACAAGTCAAGTAAAGTAAAACGTTTACTTTTAATTACTATAAGTCTGGGTAGTTTATTCGCTCAGACTTATAGTATATCTGGCTATGTCTTAGATTCTAAAACTAATGAACCAATAAAAAATGTAAACATATATGTAATTGATGCTAATATTGGTACTATTACAAATACAGATGGATATTTTTTACTTACTATCAAAGAATATGATATTGAGAAAAATCTAGAGTTAAACATAAAAATGATAGGTTATGAACATAAAAGTTTTCATTTAGATTTATTAAACAATAAAATTGAATTAGGAAAAATATATTTAAAAATTAAATCGTTAGAATTAGAATCAGTCCATATACATTCACACAAAAATACTACAAACTTAATTTCTGATATCTCTTTAGGAGGTCAAAAGTTAAAGGAAAATATTACAGGCAATATTGCTACTTCTTTATCAAAACAATCCAACATTGGTGTGAGCTCATTTGGTTCAGTAACATCAAAACCAGTTTTAAGGGGATATTCTGGTGATAGATTTCTGCTAACAAAAGATGGAAATAAAATTGGAGATTTATCTCAAACATCCATCGACCATGCAATATCATTAGATATGACTGAAGTGAGTAACATAGAAATTGTGCGGGGTCCAAAATCCTTGATTTTTGGGTCAAATGTAATAGGTGGTGTAATAAATACAAGTATGTTCGGTAACCCAAAGGTGAAAGTTGATAGGTTGTATTATAAAATCAATTTGGGAGGAGAATCTTATAACAACAGTTTCTTTAGTAGTTTAAATTTATATGTTCCTATAGAAGAAAATCAGTTGAACTTGCTACTAAATTATAGAAATACTGGAACTCAAACAAGTCCAATTGGAAAGTTAGAAAATACATACTCAGAAACATCAAATTTGAAAGTGGGATATACTATCTATAAGAGAAATAATTACCTCAATTTCATAATTGAAAATTATAATATGGATTATGGGATTCCACCTAGTTTAGAAGGTCATATTGATGGAGTGGATATTGTGTTAAGAAAAAATTCTTTTCAGTTAAATTATCATCAAGATATTTCATTAAAATATTTCAATCAATTTGATGTTAAATATAATTTCATTGACTATGAACATAAAGAATTTGAAAACAATTTAGATTACTATTCAGTATTGTTGTCAAAGTATACCCATAACTTAAAATGTGAGTTTAAATCTTCAAATACTATTTTAGGTTCAGAGTTTAATATTAAATATTTTGTGCCTGGTGGTTTTTATTGGACACCAAAAACAGATGAAATTGATGTATCAGGGTATGGTTTTCATAAAATTAAGTTTGATACTTTTGACTTATTAGGTTCATTTAGAATGGGTTCTTTGTTAATGAATCCAGATGTTACGTATAATCCATCAAGTTTAATACCTGAAGAAGTAAGAAAAAGAAAGTTTGATTACTTTTCTTCATCAATCGGTATTAGAACAAATATAGATAAAATTGAAATTGATAGTTGGATTATGAATACAATGAAAGCACCTAGAATAGAAGAATTGTATTCTGATGGTCCTCATCTTGGTACATACTCGTATGAAATAGGTGAACCAAATCTACAATTAGAAAAAATATATGGTATTGAGTCCTCTTTAAAATATAACTCAAATTCTTTTAAAACTTCTCTAACTACTTTCTACAATTATAGTCCATATTATTATCAAATGGTCAAAATGGGAGAATGTGCAGAGGATTTTGTGCTTGGTGAATCCCATCCCTGTGAAGGGGAAGACTTTATTGAGTGGGGAAGCGGATCTTCTGGATGGTTGTATAAATATCATACAAAAGGGGTAAAATCACTGACAAAAGGTTTAGAGTTTAACATAGGTTATTATTATAAAAACCTTAATGTCACTTACGATTTTTCATTAGTTAGAGGTGATGATTTAACAAATAATCAACCACTAGCATATATTAATCCTGACAAACATATTTTAAAACTTGATTTTCAGTTTAGTTCATGGAATTATCAATTTAGGTTCTCTAAAATACATTCTCAAAATAGACTTGGAGAATTTGAGACATTTACTCCATCTGCATTTTTGATTGATTTAGTACTGGGATATAAGAAACAACATCATAGTTTTACAATTCAGGTTAATAATATATTGAATAAAACATACTACAATCACTTGTCAAAGATCAAAAATATCATGCCAGAAGCAGGAAGAAATATCGTAGTAAATTATACGTATTATTATTAATTTTGACCAGATAAATATGCTAAATAGGTTAAGTTCCCATAATCCAGTTAACCACTATAACCACATCTAGCACATCAATATTGCTATCTTCATTAACATCTGCAGAGTAAAGTAAACACTCATCATCGCTAGTATTTAAAATAATGTTAATAATTCGAAGGATATCCAAAACATCATGGTTTCCACTTTGGTCTAAATCACCCAAACTCCAACCTGCACAAAAGGAGGATTCAATATTTAATGAAACTGGAATAACTACTTCTGGATTTTCAAAATCATTGGTAGAAAATACAATTTCAGAAACATAATCACCTTCAATTAATCCATTTGAATTAACGCCAATTACAAATTCTTCTGATTCATTTGGCAACAAAGTTCCAGAAAAAGATGAAATTTCTAACCAATCAGCACGCGGAGATAAATCAATGCTGAATTGATTTTCTACAAATGTGTTATTTATTGCCACCATATATCCAATTTCACCCGTTTCATTTTGGATACCAATTGTAGCCGAATTGATATCACCATCCATTTGGTGATAATTCAAATGAATAGTTCCACTTGGATACAGAACAAATTGAAAATTATAGGTTCCTTCCGTAGAACCACCACCTGCCCAATGAATAACATCATTAAACCAAATTACAACTCGTTCACTATTACTATGGTAACTAATTTCACCGCTCCCAGAAGAATTACCCGTATTTGATGGATTCAAATCATCCCAAAAACCAAAAATTGCATTGTGTGGACCATCGGGATTTGGCAAACCTGTATTTTGCCACGCATCATTATCATTACCAAAACCTATCCACCCATTTGCATTAACAATACAGGATGAAAAATCATTATCATAAAATGGAAACCCAAAATCAAAATCAACAGATTGAGTCGCTGATTGATCATTATGAGTAAATGTTAAAATCTCATCAATTCCATCAATATCTATCCAACCATAGTTCATACTTTCATAATGAGAATCCACAGCATGATATCCAAAGGGGTCAATTGAATATTCTAGGTCTGCCTCACCCATGTTCATAATCAGAATAGTTTCTGAGTCATTTTCATCGGAATCCATCGAAAATGAAAGTGATTCAACATCAATAAATATTTCAGGACTATTTAATAAATTTGTAACCGATGAGAATGCATTTATTCGACCAAACCCTGTTTCAATATCAAAACCAGGTGTACTTAAGTCATCAGCATTTGCTTGCATAATAAATCGAACTTGTTCTGGGGTCAAATAAGGAGCAATAGATAAAATTAATCCGCCAATCCCTGCTGCTTGTGGACAAGCTGATGATGTTCCATTGAAAGTTGAAGTATAACCACCCGACATGGTTATAGTGTTAATTCTAACACCAGGAGATAGAAAATCTAGATTACTTCCATAATTACTTCCCCAATAGTTTTCACCATCACAAGACAATAAATTTTTCCGTTCATTGCATGGAGATAATGCGCCTACTGAAATGCTTCCATCATACCCACTGGGGTAACTCACTGCACCATTATTATCATTTCCGGAAGCTGAAAACACTGTAGTCCCATTACTTTCAGCATAGCTTATTGCACTTTCAAAATAACTAACATAGCCACCTCCACCCAAACTCATGCTAATTATATTAGCACCATTATCACTAGACCATGTTACTGCGTCTGCAATTTGCACATCATCACCAAATCCTTGAGCATCCAATACCTTTACTGGCATTACCAAGCAATCCCAACATACTCCAGCAATACCACTCCCATTATTCCCTTCGGCTGCTGCAATGCCAGCACATGATGTCCCATGTCCATAATCATCAGAAGCATTAGAATCATTATTGATAAAATCATATCCCTCAATCAAACGACCAGCTAATTCTGAGTGATTATTAACACCTGTATCTAAAATTGCAATGATAATATCTTCACTTCCAGTGGTAATATCCCATGCTTGATCCGTATCGGTATCACAATCTGGAGTTCCGACATTTCCACCACCATCACTTGATGCTTGTCCTGTATTATCATGTGCCCATTGGCTTGGATATGATGGATCATTTGGAACTAAATATGCATGATGTCTATATGCGGGTTCTATACTAACTATATTGGGAATATTTCGTAATTCATCCATATAGCTATCAATTTCAATTGGAGTTTTAAATTCAATAACATAGTATTGATGAAGAGCATGTTGATAGTGTAAATCAGTAAACTGACTATAATTCTTAAACAGTGGATTGAACTTATTTACATTGGCTAGAACTTCATTCCGTAAAATAAATGATATTTCGGATATTTGCAATGGTAACTCATTTCCTAATTTTGGTGCAAAATAACTTTCAAATTGGATAACTAATTTTTGGTTTGAAACTACTTTACCTTGAAATTCAGTCCAAAATTTGGCATCATATTCAATATTAGGTTCCATTATTGAATCAGCAAATTGTTTAGATATCTCGGATGAAAATAATACTGTAGCAAAACAAAATAGTAGTGTAAATGTTCTTTTCATGGTCAATCCTTTCACATTAATTTGAGTAAAGTTTAGCAGGTTTTGTGGTTGAATAAATACTCTAAAATCGTATCAATATGTAACGAGTTTGTAAACATAATAGTTTTTTGAAGATAATTTTTAGTAAATTGCATCTCAATTTTCGGAGCAGTTATGAAGCGAAGCATATTTTTCATATTTATTTTATCTTTTTTATTTAGTCAAGAATTTTCAAATGGTCCCTATGGAGAAAATTATTTTGATATTGCTGGTCCATTTGCGGTTTCAGATTTAAATATTGAAATAAAAGGTGATTTAAACCTAGATGAAACCATTAATATTCAAGATATCCTCATTATTGTGGGGTATATCATGGGCAATATTGAATTATCTGACAGTCAATATAACCAAGGTGATGTTAACTCAGATTCAATAATTGATATTTTAGATATTGTTAATATTGTGGATATGATTTTGAACCCCCAAACCCCCGAATGGAATTTTGAAAATGAATGGACAGGGAATGAAACGTTTATTCTCATACACTATGATCCATCTGTTTCGACCTCTACCCAATTATGGTTATCAAATAATAAAGCCGAGCTATTGGAAACCTCCCCAAATAATATTCACTATTTTTTCATTTCTAGTAGAAGCCAATTTGAATCGGATGTGCAAATTGTCAAAGATGGATTTGATGAGGTGTTAGATGATTTGTCAACAGAAGAGCAATCCCATTGGAAATCTCATTTACACTTTGTGAATCAACGTTCTTCCCAACTTGATAATTGGTTAAGTTCTAGTTTGTCAGGTAAAGCAGTTTTAGCTATTGATTCTTTCCAACAATTACGTCAAACTGGATATTTAGGAAATCCAACTAATTTTACGGGGACATATTTACATTATTTAGCCCATGAAGCATTGTATTTTAATTACGAATTATCTGAATTTAGAACTAATGATGTATTTGATGAAGTAACAATTTTTGATGAAGAAATTTATACAGGTGGTTGGGCTTCCACTATTACTCAATTAGTTGATTTTCCAAGTTCTGAATCTCTAGATTCATATTCTAAAATGGAAGTAGAATTACTCCGTGGTTGTCCAAATTCTGATGGTAATTATGACGATGTTGGGTGTGATGATTATGATAGAATTGCACATTTGTATATGTGTGATGGTATGTGTTTCAATGATGAAAACGATAATGGTAGTATTGATGCAGGCGAGGAGTTAACCAATTCCCAATCGGAATGTGAAACAAACGGTTACCTTTGGGAATTTAACTACGATTGTTATGAAATAGCTCGGTGGATTACCCCATTTGATAGACAGCCTCATCATTTAACAGATATTTCCCCATTTATTTCTTCATTGTATCCTGGTGGTCAAAAACTCATAAAATTTCAAGAGTCAGGTTGGCCTAATAGCAAACTTACATTAAAACTTAGATTACATGAAGATGCAACCCTGCAGACCCCTAAAGAAATCTTTACAGTTTGGAATGGTACCGTACATTTTAATCCCGATTACAATGAGAATCGACCTCTTACTATTTTTGATATTCCAGAAAATGCAACGAAGGTTGAATTTGTTGCATATATTACAGGTCATGGTTGGGGTAGTGCAGGGTGTTTTAATTGCTGTGAATTTTGTAATTCACGACATATTTTTACTGTAAATGGTGGTGTTTATGAATTTGAACGTGACCATCCAACTGCATCTTCTTCAAATTATTGCATGCAACCAGAAATGATTTCACAAGGGGTTATTCCCAATCAATATGGAACATGGGGATATGGTCGTGCGGGGTGGTGTCCTGGGCTTGATGTTGACCCGTATGTTACTGATATTACCAACTATGTTAACTTAGGTGAAGAAAATATTATTGATTATGAAGCATGCCGAGTGAATGGTAACTCTTGTGTCACTGCCCCTACCTGTCAAGGTGATGGCTATTGTCCAGAAGTTGCAATGTCATCGTATATTATTGTTTATTACTAAATTTGTGACAGTAAATACAACTCAATTGGATTGAAATTATTATATTCCCAAAGCTTTGAAGGGGGCAATATGATATTTTTACTTACACAAAAACACAATAGGGAGGTGAAAAATAAGATTGATGCAGATAATAAAATAGCTGCCATAAACTATTTTTCAGCTTTGTTACATTTAAAACCAGATATACTTTTAAATATCTACCGAATAAGGCGGTTTAGAAATAGAAAATTCAAAAAAGTTAGTTAACTCAATATAATTTGAATCATTAAAATTATATCTTGAACATTAAGTGAACCATCGGAATTCAAATCTCCAGCCCATTGCTCATAATCTGTTGGGGTATGCATTTCAGTAATAATATTCACCATTAATACAATATCAATAACATCTATTAATGCATCATTGTTTACATCCCCAATATTCCCAGTTTGACTCATACCACTATCACACGTATATTCTGAACTGCCACAATCATTGATACTTTCAATGCAATAATTATATTCTATCCCTATCTCAACAAATTGGTCAATAAATTCGGTTGGTGAGTTGTCAGATTGCATTCCCATTAATACTTCATCGCGATAAATTCTATATGATGATGTATTCTCAGTTGCATCCCAGGTTATTGTAATTTGTTCAGATTGGTCATTGCTTGCATCAACGTAGTTTGATGAGGGAGGTTCTGGTTGGGTAGAGCCAGGGTTACATAACATACCAGAATTTCCACAATCATTATATGTGTACACACAATACTCATGATTTTGTCCATCTTGTGCATAATAGTCATCAAAAGTGGTAACATTAGTACTCACATCTGCAATTTGTTCACCATCACGGATAATTTTTACTCCATCTGCTTCACCTTCTATCGACCACTGTAAGTTCACATGGTCACAAAATTCACTATCAGATGCTTGCAATGTTGTAGGTGGATTAGAGGCATTGCATTCGTACACAAATTCAAGCTTTACCCATTCTACATTGTAGTTATCCTCCGAGCCAATTATGGGTTGAAAAGAACCTTCGCAAAACATATTATTGTACATACTTGCAGGAAGGACATACGGTCCATTCACTGTATTTTCTATACTCAATGTTGCATCCCATTCATCAGACCATCCACAGCTTGAATTTTTCATTGAAACAGTCGTTTCAGACCAAAGCGGTAAATCATCACATTGTGACCCCTTTACAGACAATCGAACTTCAGTTAATCCATCATTTTCTGGTGGATTAAACCCCCACCATGCTTCTCCGTAATAATCAAGGGGGTCCCACCAATCATCATTGAATCCGACAACCAAACAGTTGGATGCATCCAAACACATGCACGATGGATCTACATCACCACTTGCTCCAATATAAGTTCCACCACCCTGAGTTTCAGACCAATAATCTCGCGAATCGGTAAATGTATAATTATTTGAAATAATATGATAAAACTCATCTGTTAGTACAGCTTTAATCTTAGAAAATTGGAATTGATTCATTGTTCGTTGATAAGATGAATGTCCAGCAAAAAATTCTAATCCACCTACCTCATTGTCAACAATTGCAATCAAACTATCATTCACTAAATCCAATTGAATTAACAAATTTGTACCTTCCTGTGATAGTGCATTGATACGTCCATTTTCGATATAATCTCGCAACATTATTTTCCGTACTGGTGGAGTGTTTGGATTCTCTTCAGATTGTAAAATTCCTGCCCAAAATAAACTTATAATTGTAATAATTAATATTTTCTTCATAGAATTAACTTACACCAAACCTCTCATTTAACAAAATCTTTTATAAATCTAACCAATTAGAAAACTTTTTCTGAGAAATATTAATTAAATAATACCAAATCAGAATAATAATCATATCAACGAAAATATAGATTGGCCATGGTCCAAATGATTGTTCTATAGCCACAGTTGGATATTGTAAATCCATAATGTTTTGATTGAAAATGACATTATAAACCGCAATAAAACAAGTATAAACAAAAAATGTTGAAAAAGAAATCCACATAGAATGCTTTGATAATCGTCTGTTTTCGCTAAATAATAAATAAATTGTGATACATAATGGAATAATATGCTTCAACCAATATGCCACCCAAACAATGGGGTATTCGTTGACGCTAGGAAGAGTTTGATTGTTTGGAACGATAAATGTAAACACATCCCCTACCCAAGCAAAATAAAACATTATATCAAACATTAATTGATTGAATCGGATTAAGAGAATAATTGCAAATAATGCAGTAAAATTGCACAACCAAACTTGATAATGAGGGTGAAATAAAAAATTATGATAACTTGTAAAAAAGAAGGCAATAATTAACGAAAATAACAGATAATATTTACTCCATTCTTGCTTCGAAAAAGTAGCACGAATTGCAATGGTTGTTATGATGAGTAAAATGATAAACATTAGTTATCCAATGATAATTTACCCACACAATCATTGAGTAGTGAACCTATGTAAAGATGATTTTCAAACTCAACTACATTTGTTATTGTATGCAGGTGCTCCCCAGATGGATTATGTAAACTTTCAACAATATTGCCATTGGAATCAATTTTAACAATCAGACCATACAAAGTAGGTTTGGGTCTCATCCATTCTGGTGCTACCATTAATATTTTTTTCAGCCATGCTGATGGTGAAATAACCGCATCAACTAACCACTTTCTTGGAGATGCCATTGAAATCCAATATCCCCCATCTGATGAAGGGTCAATTCCATCTGGAAAACCGGGTAAATTATCTGCAAAAATTCCAATATCCCCTCGGTTTTCACCTGTTAGCGATAATTGAAGTGTTCTGTACATTGGTGTTTCATTAATGTACAAAACTGATTCATCTTCTGATAACTCGAGGCCGTTGGGGAAATATAAACTATCTGCTATCAAAGTTAGGGCAGTAGAATTTAGGTTAAAACTCCAAACACTCCCCAAGGGATGGTGCAGTAAAATATCGTTATAAAAACCATCAATTCCTTCTAATTGTGTTGCATCCGAGAAATATACAATATCATCTTTAGAAATCACCAAATCATCAATAAGTGAAAACCCTTGAGATTTGCTCACAAGTATCGTTTTCTCCCCGTTTGAATCAACAGAAATCAAGCCCATAGATTCATGGCACACAATTAAATTTCTTTTTGAATCAAATTTTAGTCCAAGCGGACGCCCCTTGGTTTCGGTAAAAATTTCCAATTCTCCGTTCGGTAGAGATTTATAAATTATTCCATTTTCATTTGAAATATACATTTGTCCATTTGAATCGATTGAAATATCTTCTGGTCCATTAATCTGCCCTTCAAATAACAATTCTGCTAAAAGCAATGTATTGTTTTGCTGTAATGAACCTTTATATTGGGGTGCTTTGGGTGGGGTATATGGGATTGGATTCAAATCAAGTTCTTGTGAATTAAGAATACTGGATGTCATAAAAAATAATATGACTCGATTAGTAAAATTCATGGTTTTCCTATATTTCTGTGGTAAATAGGAAAGCAATTTAGGGAGATAATTTGTAAAATAAAAACTAATAACCATGAGAAAATCAGTTAACAGTGAATAGTTAAATACTGTTTGTTAAAACAAAACTGGGAGAACTCCACTTTGGAATCCTCCCAGCTTGTTTGGGGTATTTTCATACCTCCAGGGGAAAGAAGCTTATTTTCTGCCATCTAACAGATGATCAACTACAGATGGGTCAGCCAAAGTAGATGTGTCACCTAGACTAGAAATGTTATTCTCAGCAATTTTACGGAGAATACGTCTCATAATCTTTCCAGAGCGAGTTTTTGGTAGTGCAGGAGTAAATTGCACTTTATCTGGTGAAGCATGAGGACCTATCAACTCTCTCACTTTTAAGCGAATACCTTTTAATGTTTCATCACAGGGTTCTTCACCAGCCATCAATGTTACATAGGCATAAATTCCTTGTCCTTTCACATCATGTGGATATCCAACAACAGCAGCTTCTGCTACAGTTTCAAAAGCACCAATCGCACCTTCAATTTCTGCTGTTCCCAACCGATGTCCAGACACATTGAGTACATCATCAACACGACCTGTAATCCAGTAATACCCATCTTCATCTCGTTTTGCACCATCACCCGTAAAATAATATCCTGGATACATTGAGAAATAAGTATCAAAGAATCGTTTATGGTCTCCATAAATAGTTCGCATTTGACCTGGCCAAGAATGTTTAATCGCAAGTAGTCCTTCTACGCCATTACCGTCTTTTTCAACACCTTCGGCATTTAAGATAACGGGTTTAATACCAAAAAATGGCATAGTTGCAGAACCTGGTTTTGTTGCAATTGCTGATGGAAGTGGAGTGATTAAAATTCCACCTGTTTCAGTTTGCCACCATGTATCAACAATTGGGCAAGTATCATTACCAATCACATCTTTGTACCACATCCATTCTGGCTCTTTGATAGGTTCACCTACTGTACCAAGCACTTTAAGGGTTGATCTATCCCATTTAGTTACATAGTCATCACCTTCACGCATAAGAGCACGCAAAGCAGTTGGAGCTGTGTAAAAAATATTCACTTTATGTTTTTCAACTATCTGCCAAAATCGACCAAAATCAGGATAATTTGGTACACCTTCAAACATCATGGTTGTTGCTCTGTTTGCCATTGGTCCATATACAATATATGAGTGCCCTGTAATCCATCCAATATCTGCAGTACACCAATAAATATCTCCTGCCTGATAGTCAAAGATAGTTTCATGTGTGTATGAAGCAAATAGTAAATATCCTGCTGTAGTATGTAATACCCCTTTAGGTTTGCCGGTTGAGCCAGAAGTATATAAAATAAATAGTGGATCTTCTGCATCCATTTGTACAGGTTCGCATTCTGATGATACTTTACCTACTTCATCATGCCACCAAACATCTCTGCCATCATCCATATTTACCGTTTCGCCTGTGCATTTTACAACAAATACTTTTTCAATTGATGGAGTGTTAACCAATGCTTTATCAGCATTTGATTTCATAGGAATATTTAGTTTTTTTCCACGAACACCTGTATCTTGTGTTACCAATATCTTGCATTCAGAATCATTAATTCTATCACGCAAAGCATCTGGAGAAAATGCACCAAACACAATTGAGTGCACAGCACCAATCCGTGTGCATGCTAACATAGCTACAGAAAGTTCAGGTACCATTTGCATATACAAGCATACTCTGTCACCTTTTTGTACTCCATTTGCTTTAAGAACATTTGCAAATCGAGATACTTTATCGAGCATTTCTTTATAGGAATAAGATGCATCTTCAGTAGGATCATTACCTTCCCAAATGAGAGCAGTTTGGTCACCATGCCCTGCATTTACATGTCTATCTAAACAGTTATAAGATACATTGAGTTTACCGCCTTCAAACCATTTGATATCTGCAGTATTGAAATCACAATTTGAAACTGTATCCCATTTTTTATACCACGTTAATCGTTCTGCTTTTTCTGCCCAAAATGCATCCATATTTTCAATAGAATTATCGTACATTTTCTGATATGATTCCATTGAAGGAATATGTGCAATTTGTGCATCTTTATATTGAGTTTTAATCACTCTCGGTTCTTGAGTCAATTCAGTCATAGGTTTCCCCTTCTTTTTCATTAATTAAGTTTACGCAAGTTTTTTTGTTTTTCCTAAGCTCATAATAAGTGCACCCACTAAGCATGCAATTCCTGCAATTATAAATGGAGTCATCCAAACGGATGGATCAGCATTACCCTGAGCAGAATCTTTGAAAAAACCTGCAATTTGTGGACCTAATATCCCAGCAACACCATACGCTGTAAACATAAATCCATAGTTTCGTCCAACATTTTTATTCCCAAAGAAATCGGCAGTGGCTGCTGGGAATAACGCAAAATTTCCACCGAAATTAAATCCAATTATGCTTGATGCTATAATGAGTCCAATTGCCGATCCAAATAGAATAAATCCATGATAAATAGATAGCATAATTATACCTTGAAACGTAGTCATAGCAATAATTGCCATACGTCTTCCAATTCTATCAGATATTGTACCCCATATAATTCGCCCAAGACCATTTAAAATAGCATACCAAGCCATAGCAGTTCCAGCAATTACACCTGCATTTGCAATTCCATGATATTCAAGTGCATCTACACCAAATAAACGAATACAGTAAATCACCATTAATCCAGATAACGCTGAGAAAATAAATACAAACCATAATTTATAAAATTGTGGATTTCGCAACATCGAAGATGATTCTACTTCTTCAGATGCAGTTCCATTTACATTGGAAACTGATTCAGGGTTCCATCCTTCAGGGATGTATCCTTCAGGTGGGTTTACCATCACTAAGCTGCCAAGTAAAACCAAAATTGCAAATACAACGCCATAAATTACAAATACAGATTGAACACCATTGAGTCCAAACACATTAGTAGTATGTAACAATCCACCAAACCATGACCCCGCTAGTTTAACCCAAATTGTAGCACCAAATCCAAATCCAGCTACAGCAAGACCAGTGATCATTCCTTTTTTATCTGGAAACCATTTTACGCCAACTGCAATTGGTACTACATAGGCAAGACCAATACCTGCCCCACCCACGATTCCGATGAAGAAGAATTGCGTCCAAAAAGTATTTCCAAATAATCCACCTAAAATATAGCCAAGTCCGAGCAATAATCCACCTAGTATTGCAACTTTCATAGGTCCAATACTTACTTGAAGTTTTCCAGCAAGTACCATAACAATTGCAAATGTTGCTAACCCTGCTGAAAATATCCATGCTGTTTGTTGTGCCGAAAATTGAAACAAACCATTAGGGTCGGTCAGTAATTTTGTAAACACAGACCATGCATAAATTGCTCCCAATGCTAACTGAATCATTATTGCCCCAACAACTACCAACCATCTATTATTAATTTTCATAAACATCCTTATAGTTAATTCTTATTTGATAATAAGATTTATTTATCTTATTATAAATTTACACATTAATTATTAGTTGAAAAAAACAAAATCTTCATTTTTTATTGGTCGGTTTATTATTAATAAAATGTTGTAATTTAGGACAATGAGCGAATTTGAAAAACATCAAGGTAAAGAATTAGCTTTTCAAAATTTAATGCTACATAGAATTCATGAAATTTTATTAGTAGCAAGTCCATACGATGCATTTATTTTGGAAGAAGATGGTAGGCTTACTGAACAAATTCTTCACGAATATTTAGGTATGAATTTGAGTTATGCTCCCAGAGTTTGGAATGCATCCACCGCCCGAAAAGCAATGGATATGCTTTCTAAACGCCCATTTGATTTAATAATTGTAATGCTACGGATTTCAGATATGGATCCAATTTCATTTGGGACACAAATCAAAGCAATTTATCCAAAAAAACCCGTAGTATTACTTACTTTTGACGAATCTGAAATAAAACAGCTCCCTGATAACTACTCTGATTCGATTGATGATATTTTTATTTGGTCAGGTAATGCAAATGTGTTTCCAGCAATTATCAAACGAATCGAGGACAAAAAAAATGTTAAACGGGACGTAAAAAAGGGGGATGTTCGTTCAATCATTCTCATTGAGGATAACCCAAGATTTTACTCTATTATTCTCCCTCTCATCTATAAAGAAATTTTGTATCATACAAAACAGCTCATTGATAAAAGTTTAAATGATACTCATCGATTATTGCATATGCGTGGTCGTCCAAAAATTCTATTAGCCAATAATTATGAACAGGCGGAAAAGTATTTTAAACGATATCGATCTAATACACTTGGTATAATTTCTGATATTCGATTCCCACATAAGGGGCAATTACAAAAAGATGCAGGTATTGAATTTGCACAATTTGTACGATCAGTTGATAAAACCCTACCTATTTTGCTCCATTCTACCGAGCTGAATGTTGAAGAAAAAGTTTCGAAAGTAAAGGCTTCATTTTTAAATAAAAATTCTTCAACTCTATTACAAGACTTAAGAGAATTCATTGTCAATAATTTAGGTTTCGGAGATTTTGTTTTTAGATACCCTGATAGTACCGAGCTTTCAAAAGCAACTTCAGTACGAGATTTAGTTGAAACATTAGAAACTCTACCAGTCGAATCTCTTATGTATCATGCATCCAATAATCATTTTTCAAACTGGTTGGCAGCACGTGGAGAATTCAAATTGGCAAGTTTTATACGCCAACTGTCGGATGATGATTTTGACCATCCCGAAGAACGCCGTGAAATGTATATTGATATTATTAGAAATTCACAACATGGACAACGAACAAGTCAGGTTGTTGAGTTTGCATCAAGTTCACATCATGTGTCAACAAATTTTTCTCGATTAGGTAAGGGGTCTTTAGGTGGTAAAGCTCGTGGACTGGCATTTGCAAATACAATGATGGCAAAACCAATGTGGAAAGAAAAATTCCCAGATGTAAACATTAGAGTTCCCCGAGTTGTTGTTGTTGGAACTGAGGAATTCGATAATTTTATGGACAAAAATAATCTATGGAATATTGCTCTCACATCTGAAAATAATGATGAAATAACTGAATTATTCCTAAAAGGTCGATTATCACGTGAATTGATTGTTTCTCTAAAATCATATCTAAAAGACGTTCATTATCCAATTGCAGTACGCTCGTCTAGTTTGTTGGAAGATTCTCAATACCAACCCTTAGCTGGAATTTACTCAACATTTATGTTGCCTAATTGTTCTAGTGAAGACAAAGAACGATTAAGCCAAGTATGTGAAGCAATAAAACGAGTTTTCGCCTCTACATTTTTTCAAGAACCTAAAACACTAATGGACAATATTGTTCAACGACATGAAGAAGAAAAAATGGCTGTGATTATAATGGAGTTAGTTGGTCAAACTCACGGTAATCGCTTCTACCCCACATGCAGTGGTGTTGCTCAAAGTTATAATTATTATCCCGTCTCCTATATGCAACGTGAAGAAGGAATTGCGTTTGTAGCATTAGGATTAGGACGAACAATAGTTGAAGGAGAAAAAGCACTTCGTTTTTCACCAAAATATCCAGCTATTTTACCTCAATTTTACTCAATTAAAGCTACAATAAATAGTTCTCAAAATGATTTTTATGCTTTAGAGTTAAATTGTGGTGAAAACCCAATGCTAGGAGGTGAAACCGACAATTTAAAACAGTTAGATTTATCTATTGCAGAAAGTGATAAAGTCCTTAAATGGCTAGGGAGTACAGTTTGTGCTCAGGATAATATGATTCGTGATTCTCTAAAATATGAGGGTCCTCGAGTAATTACATTTGCACCCATGTTAAAATGGGAAACTTTCCCTATTGCAGAAATCATTAATGAAATGTTGGAAATGAGTTCACACGCTTTAGGTTGTCCCGTTGAGATTGAATTTGCTATCAATATTTTCAATGACCCAAATATTAAAGATGAGTTTTGTTTACTACAAATTAAACCTATGGTTATTGGCGGATTGCAAAATTCAGAGATGTTGCTCAATAGTGCAAATAAAGAGCCCCTTTGTAAAAGTGATATTGTGTTGGGTGATGGAATTATTGATTATATTAAACATATTGTGTATGTTGACCCAGAAATTTTTGATGTATCAAAAACACAAAATATTGCACGAGAAATTGAACGATTCAATGACCTGTTGGGTACTGATAACCCATACTTATTGGTTGGTCCGGGTCGATGGGGCACTGCTGACCCTTGGCTTGGAATACCCGTTACATGGAAACAAATTTCTCATGCCAAAGTAATCGTTGAAGTTGGCACTGATAAATTAAATCCTGACCCCTCATTTGGGAGTCATTTTTTCCAAAACGTTACAAGTTTACGGATTGGATACTTTACAATTAGAAATCAACAAAAACTTAAAAATATTGATTGTGCTTGGTTGAAAGAACAGACAGTAAAAGAGAAAACTAAATTCCTAAAACTCATCGAGCTGGATTATCCATTATTTGTTCGTATTGATGGCAGGTCAGGTGAAGGAACCATCCTAAAACCATCTCCTCCCGAAGTTGATATCATGGATGAAGAAGAATCTACTGGGATTTAAAATTAATCACCATTATCAAAATGAAACCCAATATCTTCAGCATTTAAATCTGAAACCACAATATCAATTATATCAGTTGGTTCCCCATCCAATTCTATAACTATTAGAGTACCCACCCCAGCTTCTATTATAACACTTATAAGGGAAAACCCTAAAATCATACCATCATCATTAGTGGAAACAGAAAATCCTTTCTCTTCAGCAGTACCACCAATAGCATTAATAGTACTAAAAGAACCAACTATTTTAAATTGAAATCCAGTAAAATCAGTACTACTATTGTATCCAATATTGTATGTTCCATTGTCATTCTCTTCAAACCATAAACTATTTACTTCATCTCCTACAACAGAATTGCAGGATGTATTATCTCCTCCACAAACACCACATTCATCTTCAACAGCATTTCCATTTTCATTACCCAAACAATCATAAACTGGTTCAGGTTTTGTAGAACATCCAATTATTAAGACAATCAATATAAGTACTTTTCTCATTTAATCCTTTCTTTTAGGTTGGAGGATGGCATCCCACTTAACAATAAAATGAGACATCATCCTCCAGCAAGTATGTTATTTAAGTAACATAATTTTTTGAGTTTTTGTGTACGCCCCTGCAACCATCTTCACAAAGTACACACCACTAGAGTGTTGACTTGCATTCCAATTAACCTCATGGTAACCAACCTCCACATTCCCATCAACTAAGGTTTCTATTAATTGACCATTAATGTTAAATATTTGTAGAGACACAAAATTTTGTGTCTCTACTGTGAATTTAATAGTAGTTACTGGATTAAATGGATTTGGATACACACTCTCAATCCCAAATGAAGTGGGAAAGATATCATTATTTAATGGTCCATAATATAATGAGCTTGAAGCAGGGTCAACCAGCACTTCACCTTCATTAAACCTCACCCTATCTAAATTAACCAACAAATTAGAGTAATCATAATCATCACTTATGGTAAAATGAATTATTCCAATTGTACCCTCTTCAAGTATGTCTGATGATATTGAACCAGCAATTTTTAGTATATCATCATCAAAATTGTATTCAATGAATTCATTTGTTAAACCATCACTCCATACAATATCATTAAACTGAAGAAATTCATTGTCAAATGAATACTTCATCTCAAAACTAACAATATTCTCAACATTTTCAATATAAATTGGAAGCTCAAGTTCCATTCCTGGGAAAATAGGTTCATCTTCCATTATCACATTACCAGAAGCACTAAAATAAAACTCTGTGGAATCATAGGGAAGTTCGTCTATTAAACCAACAATATTCATTAAAATAAGCGAAGCATCTAGTGCAGAAACTGTATTGTCTTGAGAAACATCCGCATTAACTAACTGTTCATCTTCTAGTTCAATATAATCCACTAAATATTTCAAAATCATTGATGCATCAAATGCTTGTATGGTATCATTCAAATCAACATCACCATATGAAGCTTCCCAAATAGAAACTCCACCATGAATAATGTCAATATCTTCTTCACCTATATCCAATATAACTTCATCTATATTTATCGGAATAAAACCTAAAGCATCTTCGTGAACTGTAAATTCCAAATTAAATAATGCACCTGATTCTGTAAAATTATTTGCACCTGCTCCTGCAATGGATAAAATAGAATCAACTAAATTATATTGGAAAGACCAGTCCAAGTTTTCAAGAAGAGTATTTTCAAGAGTGATAGTTTCAAAATCCAGTTGATTTGTAAATCCTGAAAGGGAAATTTCAACTGCACTGTATCCACTGGAATTATCAGAAAATAATACTGATATAGGAATTGATATTAAATCGCTTTGCATTGCAGATACTATGGGAGCAGAAATGGTAATTGTTGGAAGGGAATTACCATCACAATCAAATCCTTCTTCGGCATACCAACAACTATCATTATCTTGTGTTGCATCTTCATCAAAATTACATGCACTAGGGTTAGTGCAACCAAAACATGCATTATCACCACCACATTCACCACATTCATCTTCGATATTACCATCACAATCACAATCACCAACAGAAATATCAAAACATCCACATTCAAAAACTGCACCTTGTCCATCACAAACTCCACATTCATCTATTTCGGCAGTTCCACCACATTCATCATTGCAATCAACATCAACTATACAATCTCCAGCACAATCATGATATTCATCTATTGGATATTCACATGAACCATTATTCACATTTGCATCTTCATCAAAATTACATGCAGTCTCATCTGTACAACCTGGAATTTGTGGTTCAGTATAATTACTATTCTCTTCTCCGGGTGTTCCGAAGTTCATAATTTCGCCATCTTCATCATACAACAACCAA
>CAYNTS010000036.1:0-21622 GCA_964400495.1 uncultured bacterium
TCACGAAGGGTTTCACTGTGGCCAGAGACAGAATCGAACTGCCGACACGAGGATTTTCAGTCCTCTGCTCTACCGACTGAGCTATCTGGCCAAAATAGCATCAATATCAAGAGCGAAAATTTATAAACAAACACCCCTATTGACCACGAAAAAAAATCACAATATTTAAAATAAATAATTTCCTTCAAAAAGCTAGTCGTTTTAAGTTATCCTTTTGAAGGAGAGTTGAAATTGAAGGTTATACTTGCTACACATAATAAAGATAAACGAAAAGAGTTAGCAGAATCTTTTGCAGATTTAGGGTTAGAAATCCTTTCACTGGATGATTTTCCACAGGTAGGTGATATTATTGAAGATGGCTCTACTTTGGAAGATAATGCACTCATTAAGGCTAGAGAAGTTTTGCGAATAACTGGACTCCCTGCAATTTCAGATGATACGGGTCTTGAAGTTGATGCCCTTAACGGTGAACCCGGTATTTATGCAGCCCGGTATGCAGGTGAAAATTGCAGTTATTCTGATAATGTCAATAAACTAATTACTGAAATGACAGATGTGGAGCTACAAAATAGAACTGCAATATTTAAAACGGTAATGGCATTTGCTGATGGTAAAACGGAACTTGTTGCTGAGGGAATCGTAAAAGGTCAGATTACTGATTCACCAAAAGGTGTTGGGGGGTTTGGTTATGACCCCGTATTTTACTACCCTGAAATGGGGAAAACTTTTGCTGAAATGAGTTTAGTTGAAAAAGGACGCATTTCTCACAGAGGAAATGCAATGCGAAATTTGAAAGAAAAATTAAAAACATATTTAAAACCACAAAATCTATCTTTTACTAAGGAGCACGCCTAGAGATTAATTGCTCCAATTGTGATTAATACATCGAAAATAGTTTATAATTTCCTATTATGGTTCACTTGGGTTGTGATAGGTATTTTGTCAACTTCGCTATTAATAGCTGAAGAAGGGGAACCTGTAATCTTTTTTGATAGGTCAATCCATTATTGGAATTGGTTTCCATCGATCGTGGACCCTCTAGAAAATAATGATTTTAAAACTCTCCCACTCCAAAGTGAAATGCAATTAAAACATATTCATGGAATCAATGCGTTTAAAAAAATCACCAAGTTAAAAAAAGGTCACGAACTGGGTTTGATTGAAAATACATTTATCATGTATCAAAAAATTGATGATGAAAACATGTTAATTCCTTCAATAATTACCTTTGATTGGTATAAAAATCAATCGTTTACAGACAATCAAATAGTACAATTTAGAAAAAAAATTATTCAGCATTATACCCGACGTAGAAATAGTCAAAGTACCCATCAAGGGTCATCAATTAGTTTGATAAATAAGCAAATTGGCAACACAAATGTTAAGCTTAATATAAAAGGTAATATATCTATCAATGGGTCTCTGATTTTCGAAGATAAAGATAATATTGCACTCAATAGTCAGGAAAATAAATCGTGGGATTTGGATGTTAATCAAACACAAAAGTTTAATATTGAAGGTATCATTGGCGAAAAATTAAAAATAAAAGTAGATCAAGATTCTGAATCTGATTTTGCGTGGGAAAACAATCTCCTTTTAGAATATGATGGTGATGACAATGATATTATCCAAAACATTGTTGCAGGAAATATCAGTTTAAACCTTCCCTCAACCCAATTTGTGAGTGTGGGTTCTGGTAAACATGAAGGACTGTTTGGTATCAAAATGACCAATCAATTGGGTCCATTGTCAATTCAGACCATTGTTTCACGAGAGCAAGTCCGAAAATCTGGTCGATCAATGGCTGGCGGTGAAATGTCAGATGAAACTAGTATTAATGATTATAACTTTATTAAGGATAGATACTATTTTATTGATGATGATTTTAAACGAAATTTTTACCCCTTAAGTACAGATTACAGACATACCTTTGATATTAATCATGTAATTGGTGAATATGAGATTTTCAAACGAGTGACTGGATATAATTCATTAGAAGTTGGTATTTATAACGGTGTCGCTTATTTAGATCCATTAGACTCAACTAGTTTTAATGATGATGGAAGTTGGATAAAATTAGTTGAAGGAATAGACTATGATATTGAACCGTTCCTAGGATATATTCGCCTAAACACTCCTGGAAGCAATGATGTAGTTGGAATCCACTATCAAATTGCTACCTATGAACCTGATTCTCTTGAACAATTTATTGTTTCAGATGCCCCTGAAGATTCAACTGGAACCAATATTGATTATGTGTATAACCAAGGTGAGTATGATATTTGCATGAATACAAATGGATGTGATTCTGATTCTCTTGAAATTGATATTGACTATCAAGATATTGATGGAGATGGTGAATATACTCCACCACCTCCAATAAAGTTGAAACTTATAAAAACTCAAGGGACATCAACTCCAAACTCGGTAACATGGCCACTTATGTTTAAAAATGTATATTCTCTCGGTGGTTCAGGAATTGATTTAAATTCACTGGAAGTAGAAATTGTTCATGCTGGGGGTGCATTAGGCACTGAAACACATAGTGATGCAGGGAATTCATTTTTATCTATATTTGGACTAGATAAGTTGGATGTAAATGGAATTGAGATACCAAATGGTGATGGAAAAATAGACCTTCATGGGAGTTTGATTAGTCAAAAGTATGGTGAATTATTCTTACCATTTTATTTACCTTTTGCTTATGATAATCCAGATGATGCAAATGCTGAAATATGGGGGAATAATCATTCAGATATAAGTGAAATTATTGAAGCAGATTATAATGATATCGATAATAGTTTTGATAATGTAGATAGTGGACCAGCAATGTACTATTCAAATACACAACAAGATATAACCGAAGAACATGAATTTAAGATTGTAATTAAAAGTTCATCTAGAAGTTCAACTATGAATTTAGGATTTATGATTGTTGAGGGAAGTGAGCAGGTTACCTTGAATGGTAGAACTTTGGTAAAAAATGTAGATTATACCATCGATTATTTTTCTGGAACGCTTAATTTTTTAATTCCAGACGCATTAGACCCAACTGCAAATATTCAAGTGAGTTATGAAGAAAATGAATTGGTGTCTTTCGATCAAAAATTATTGACAGGTACACACTTTAAATATGAAATAAACGATGATAGTTTTTTAAGTGGTGGACTCTATTATTATAACCAATCAATAGCTGATGAAAAAGTGGATATTGGATTTGAACCCATGCAAAACTTAATTTGGAATATGTCTGGAAAATATGAAAATGAACTTAATTTTCTTACAACGGCAGTTGATAAACTTCCATTTATTGAAACAACGGAACCTTCTCGGTTTAAAATTGAAGGAGAGGTCGCACAGGTATATCCCAATCCAAACCCTCTAGATCAAGCATTTTTGGATGACTTTGAATCATCTAAACGGTCGAGCACCCCAAGTATATTACAACGTCAATGGAAATTGGCATCACCACCTGTTACAGATACACTTGGTACATTTACTTCCATTTTAAATCGGGGGAATTTAGCATGGTATAACCCCTATGTAGATGTTCAAACTACTGATATTTGGCCCAATATGGACGTGTCTTCTCAAGCAAACAATACAACAACCAAAACACTTTGGCTTGAAACTTTCTTTGATGGTGAAGGTCCTCAATGGAATGGTATTACAACCAGTCTATTTTCTAGTGATTATGACCAAAGCAGAAGCAAGTTTATGGATATCTGGGTGAATGTTGAGGACGTTAACTACGATTTCCTATCTATTCATATTGATCTTGGATATATTAGTGAAGACATCAATTTAAATGGTGATTTAGATACTGAAGATCAAATGTCCGTTGGTGGACAGATGGGAAATGGCATTTTAGAAGAAGGTGAAGATACAGGTCTTGATGGATGTGAAGATGAATATGAAGATGGAGATGGAGGATGTTCTGACACTCAGTTAAATGATGGAGGTGTTGATCCAAACCAGGATAATTGGGTGTATGATAACTCCAATGAAAATTATCAATATATAAATGGTACTGAAGGAAATAGTCAAGCCCAAGGGTATTTATATCCTGATACTGAAGATTTGAATGGGGATATGAGTTTAGATAATATTAATGGATATTTTACGTATTCATTTAAACCCAAAAATGAAGGTTTAGATATTATTGAAGGTGACGCCACCAATGACTGGAAGTTGTTTCGAATTCCTTTATCAGAATTTAAGCAAAGAGGAGACATCATTGGTGAAGATTATCGTAGTTGGGAGGAAATAAGAACATTTAGACTGTGGGTAGAATCCGAATCTCATTCAATTGACCAAACAAATATTGTAAAAATTGCCAAAATTGAAATTGTAGGAAATGAATGGCAAGAAATGGGTATGACTTCGTTAGAAAATTTACCTGATCCAGATGATGAAATATTTGTTCCTGATAGCACATTTACTATTGAAGTAATAAATTCACAAGAAAATAGTGATTATGAATCACCACCTGGAATTGTTGATGAAGTGGATGAAGTTACGGGTACAATACAGAGAGAACAATCAATTGTTTTATCCTTTGAAGATGACTTTAAAGGAAAGGGTGGAATTGCATCTGAAAGTGTAATTGCGATTGAAAAAAACTTTGGATATTCATCTTTTTCAAATGATAAGAAAAACAGTTTCTTTGCCTATAATAATATGGAAATGTTCGTTTTTGGTGATGGAGATAGTTGGTTGGAAAGTGACACTTCTGAAGTTGAACTTCTCTTCAGATTTGGGAAAGATGATGATTATTATGAAATTCATCAACCCATTTATAATGAATGGGATGAGCGAAATCATGTGAACTTAAATCTTGATGAACTTACTCGTTATAAACTAAATATTGGATCAGTTGAAGAACTAGCAGATACCGGAATAGATGGAGTATTTGATGAATATGAATCGGGCTGTTTTGAAAAAGCTAATCCAAATATACCAGATGCATTAATTGCATTGGGTTATACCTATGAAACTTTATGGGATAGTTGTGAAGTACACTATAATTTAGAAGATTTTGGGGAATTTGCAGATATTACAGTTTGTGAAAATGGTAGTATTATTGAAACACATGAATTATATGGTTTCCCATTCACTATTTGTAGAGATGATTGTTGGGTAGAAGAAAACCCTATTGATTGCTATTATGATGACCCTAATGGAGACAATTGGATTGATATAAATGAAGATGAAATTTGGAATGTAGGAGAAGGTACCGAAGAAAATAATATTCAAGATTGTATTGTTGTTTCAGATATAAGTACATGTGAAGGTCCCATTGATGATTTAAATGAAAACGGGTTTTATGACAATCCGAGTGAATATAAACCTGATTATGATTATTGGGTTTGGGAAGATGATATAAATACTGCTTGCAATAACTGTACAGAATTACGAGTAAAAGGTGAACCTGCAATCAATAGAATTGAGTATATTATGGTTGGTGTAATTAACAATTCAGACAATACGGTATTTGGACGTATATTTTTAGATGAGTTAAGAATGACGGGTGTAAAACACGACAAAGGTCAAGCTATGCGTGTGAGCGGATCAATTGAATTTGCAGATTTATTAAAAATCAATTCATCTTACAGTTTAGAAGATGCAGACTTTCACCGTCTTCAAGAACGATTAGGGACGGGGAACACATCAAACTCATTTTCAATTTCAACGAATTTTTATCCACATAAATTTTTACCATCACAATGGGGAATTAATACACCTATAACAGTGAATTATTCATCCAATATTTCATCTCCAAAGTTCAAACCTGGAACTGATATTTTATTGGGCGATATTGCTGATACACCCGATTCATTAAAGTCAATTTCTCAATCTATTTCATTTTCAACAGGGTTCAATAAAACTTCACGAAGTGATAATTGGCTGATGCAATACACCGTTGATAAAATAGATGTTGATTTTTCAACAAAGAAAACAACCAAATCAACAACAACCATTAAACATGAAGAAATAGTAGATTCAGATTTTTCAGCTAATTATCAAATAAATTTTAACAAAGACAATTATATATCACCTTTTAAATCTACAGAAGATATCCCCTTGATTGGGAAATCGTTATCTGAAACTCGGTGGTATTATTTACCTGAAAAAGTTAAAGCCACAATTAAAATTGATGACCATGATAAAATTTCTTATCAGCGTGGTATCAATGGAACGGTTACTCAAGATACCAGTATGGGTATGACCCGCAC
This sequence comes from uncultured bacterium, assembly GCA_964400495.1. GTDB lineage: Bacteria > Fidelibacterota > Marinisomatia > SCGC-AAA003-L08 > D37C17 > CAYNTS01. Next base: position 6,237 of record CAYNTS010000036.1, read on the forward strand.
ATTTTTACTCAATTACAAATTAACTGAAAGTTTGCAATCAAATTATAATAATAGTAGTTCAAGTAATTTGAGTGAATATATAAGTGATAAATTTGGATTTATAAAAGATATGAATCCTGGAGTTATAAAATCACTAACTGAGAATTTTTCCAATACATTTTCACCCAATTTTATGGATTGGCTCAAACCTAAATTCACGTATAACCCAAAATATACATGGAGTTTGGTGAATCAGACGGATTCTATACCTTCTGCGAATGTATCAAATAATAGTAAGTTTTCAGCTTCATTTAATTTTTCACCAAAAGAGCTAGTTGAGTTAGTATATAAACCAGAAAATGCATCAGGGTCTTCACGGTCTTCAAGTAGACGAGGGCGACGAAAAACTAGTATGCAACAAGAAGAAAAACAAAAACGTTTGGAAATTAAAAACCCTACTTTAAAGGCGATTTTTAATGTATTACATACAGTTTCATCAAAAGTTTCTAAAGTGAATTTTTCATATAATATCAATAGTACGCATTCTCAGAATAATATTTTTGCAGATATGAAACCCAGTTATTGGTATAGGTTAGGTCTTTGGTCTGAACCGTTTAAGGATGTCAATTATTATAATTTAGGTGATGAGGATAATCAACTGGTTGGATCATATTCTCATTCAAACACAACAGATTATAAGATAAGTACAAGTATCAATTTAACTTCTAAATTGACATTAACTAATATGGAGTATAAAAATTCAGTTACAACCAATTTATCTTCTTCTAGTGACCCGACGGTTAATATATCTGAAACATTTCTACCACTTGGGCTTACAGGAAATGATGGAATTCCTATTTTAGGATGGTCTGTAAATTTATCAGGATTAGAAAAATATGGATTTTTCAAAAATTGGTTAAAGTCTTTGAATTTTTCACATTCTTATAAGGGTGAGCGATCAGAATCATTCAAAAATGGTGAACAAGAAAAATTAGATTTTTCAAGGAATTTTTCTCCATTGTTTGGAATGGTAGCCAAAACGAAAGGTCGAAATCCAGTTACATTTAAGCTAACCTATAATATGAATTTGAACATAAATAATACAGGAACTCAAACTGAACGGATATACAAAAATCAATTAACAGGTTCAATAGATTATAAGAAATCTGATGGTTTTACTCTCCCCATATTTTTCTTCAGAGATTTTGTAATTGATAATGAAATTAATTTTAGATTGGATGTTTCTTATGATAAAAACTATACATTATTTTCGTATGTTACTGCATCAGACATTAGTGAATTTGATTTGTCATCATTTTCAAATACAATAGGTATTAAACCAAGAATTAATTATAGCTTTACTCGTTATGTAGATGGTGATGTATATTTCAATTATATTATTACCGATAATAATTCAGTGGGTAAAAAAACTGAAAAGAACTTTGGTTTCACAGTTAAAATTAAAATACAGGGTTAATGTTAAGTAGTTGATTGTTTATGGTTAATAGTTAAAAATTGAAAGAGTGTATTATTATAAGAGTTAAATATATTATTTTGAGTGTTATTGTTTCTACATTATTTGGTCAAAGTGTCCCATTTTTTGATGGAAATAATGCAATGCAATATTTAATGGCTCAATGTGATTTAGGTCCACGGTTTCCTGGGAGTGAAGGGCACGCTAAAGCACGTGAAATGTATATTGCTTACTTAAAACAATATGCTAACCATATTGAAATTATGGATGTCAGTATTCCTCATCCGTATTCTAAAGATTCATTAGCATTAACCAATATAATGGCACGATTTAATATGCAGGCAAATCAACGAGTTATGCTAATGGCTCACTGGGATACCCGTGAAATAGCTGATATGGATCCAGACTCTACAAATCACAATACACCAATTATTGGTGCAAATGATGGTGCTAGTGGTGTAGCAATATTAATGGAGATGGCGAAAATTTTAAATAATAATCCCCTCTCAAACTTAGGTGTTGATTTACTTTTAGTTGATGGTGAAGATATTGGTAGAGCAGGTGATGGTGAAAATTTTGGATTGGGTACACGAGAATTTGCTCAAAATATTCCGTTACCAATCCCAGATATGGCAATTTGTTTGGATATGGTTGCTGACAAAGAACCAAGGTTCCCTATTGAGATAAATTCATTTTATCAAGCACAATTTTTAGTAAGAGAAATTTGGGAAATTGCACACCAATTGGGGTATGATGCATTCGAAAATACATTTGGTGGTGCAATCACAGATGATCACACAGTGTTGTATAAATATAGCAAAATTCCTGCAATTGATATTATTGATTTTGAATATCCCAATCAGGAGTTAAACTATTGGCACACACTTAAAGATATTCCAGAAAATTGTTCAGCGGAAACTTTGGGTATGGTTGGAACAGTCGTAACAACATTTATTTACCAAAAGGACCAACAATGAGCAATGTGAGAACATGGGATGTTTTGGTAATTGAGGGTCAAGAGGAAAATATTGATATTTTTTCATCATTAATTTCAGATAAAATTTTGGGTGTAAATAAAAATGGAAGTAATTCACGAATCTGTCTTATTAAAAATGCAAAAGATGATGTGGTTGAAATGCTCCAAAATTGGAAACAAAAATTAGAGTTACAAACTCATTGGGAAATTGCGGAAGATGAAAATTGGCATTTGGCATGGAAAGATAATTTTACTCCTGTAAAAATTGATAATAAAATTGTAGTGGTTCCAAATTGGGATAAAAACAATTACGATTGCGAACATATAATTAAAATTAAACCGGGAATGGCGTTTGGCACTGGTCACCATGAAACCACATATTTAATGCTGGAATCAATAATAAAATATTTGCAAAAAGGTATGTCAGTAATTGATGTTGGAACTGGTAGCGGAATACTTGCCATTGCATCACATATTTTGGGTGCTTCACAGGTTATTGGAACAGAATATGACCCTGTTTGTGAAGGTAATTTTAATGAAAATATCAACTTGAATAATATTCAACAAGATATGCAATATTTTACTGCAGACTGCCTTGAATGGTCAGATTATTCGCATGATATCATTTTAGCAAATATCAATAGAAATGTAATTATTGACTTATTACCCAAGTTGAAAAATAGTCAAGGAATTATTATTATTTCAGGTGTATTGACTACAGATGAAGTAGTAATTTCAAACCTATGCAAAAGTTTGAATTTATCAATAATAAATTGCAGTTCAAAAGGGGAATGGTTGTGTTTAACATTAAGGAAAATGTAAATGAAAACTAATTTACTTTTGATTTCCCTTATTCTATTTTTAGGATGTACAAATGAAATCCTCCTCCCAGATGATGAGGGGTATCAGTCGCCCCCCCCTGAATTTGAAACTACCTATTTTAATTATAATAATGTATCAAATGAATTATTTATATATTGTGAAATAGTAAATTATTTAGAGAATATCGATTCAGTACGAGTTGAAATTTTAGATTCTCAAAGTGAGGTTGTGTTTACTACTTATCTCGAAGTTCTAAATAGTGGTTCTAATAATCAATATTCGATGTTAGTTTACTCGACAACACAACTATTTAACACATTAGAATCAGGTGTGTTTTATGCACATTATTATATGTATTTTAACTCAGCTCAAATTATTGAAAGTATTTCTGGAGAAACATATTTATCTTCTATTTCTGAGCCAATCGCTCCTGAAATTATATTAATAAATATGCCTGAGATTTACGAATTGCATGCTACTCAATGGACACTTCTACCTATTGAAATAACAGTAATCGACTCAAATGGACAGTCTGATATAAATCAAGTTGAATATGAAATACTTAGATGGTTTAATCCATGTGAAGCAGATAATAATGGTGATGGAAGTATTGATGAAGGAAATTATGATGATGACTACTCAAACTTCGATTACGATAATTGGGTATTACAATTTGAATCCTTTGGGCAAAATAATAGTTTCATTTATTCTGTCGAAATTCCAATGAGACCTTCAAATGGTTCAGCATTGCTAGATGAATATGGAAATATCATTTATCCTGCCACAGATTGTGGAAAAACAGGTGATATGTCTTTTAGATTTACAGTAACTGATGGATCTGGATTGCAAGATATTGAAACAGATGTATATTTAGTGATTACTGCCCCATGAGATATTTACTAATCATCCTAATAACATTCACTTTTGGGCTTTCACAATATGTGAATCAATTTTCACTCAATAATTTATCTCGGTCATCAGCAGAATTAAGTGATGATCTCCCTAGTAATTCGGTGATAGATATTCGACAAGGTTATGATGGCGAGTTTTACTTTGGTACAAGTAGTGGTTTAGGTTATGCTGATTTTTCTGATATTAATAATCCCACATTTCACACAGTAGTAAGTGATTCTCTACCTTTAGGCGGTAACCCCGCTATGAAAACATTTTGGATGAACGGTGAACTAATGATTGTTGTTTCTGGAGTTACTAATGTATTTGCAGATGGCGAAGATAGACCAAAAGGAACTGGAGTAGCATGGTCAAGTGATGATGGGGAATCTTGGAGATATATGCCTCAATCTATTGAACCCAAAGATAGTCCACAATATATTGATTTGGAGTGGGATGGGCAAACCCTAGACCAGCTTTCAGTAACCACTGAAATAAACAATGTGAGCTACGATTTAACAGTAAATGAAAATTATATTTACACAACCAGTTGGGCAGGTGGTTTACGACGATTTGACTTTACTCAGGATTTTCCCCTATGGGAAGTTGTTCCATTACCAATGGATGACCAAAATTCATTAATATGTGGTGATATAGATGTTGATTCTTATTTTCTAAATCCAATTGACCCGCCAACAGGTTCACATAATCACAAAGCATTTTCAATATATTCAGAAGTCGATAGTAATATTTTATGGGTAGGAACTGCCGATGGAATTAATAAAGGTGTTGTTAATGAAAACGCCTGTATTGATTGGGTGCATTTTAATTCTAGTAATGGACTTGCAGGGGATTGGGTGGTCGGAATAGAACCTCAATATTTAGATAGTTTTACTCGAATTTGGGCAATATCTTGGACATCACCAGGAGCACCACATTCACTTTCTTATACGGATGATGATGGTGAGACTTGGCAAATAGTATCACAATTAGAAGACATTGGTGTTACCACCTATAATTTACATTTTGGCGAGAACTCAATGTTTGCATCCACAAGTGATGGCTTATACTTTTCTGACATTGAAGATGGACATTTTTGGCAGAGAATGGTAATTAATCCAGATGATGATGGCGAAATAAATGTAAGTAACAAAGTATATTCAACAATCACAGATGATGATGTTTTATTAGTAAGTACACCGGACGGTTTAGCTCACACTAATGATAATGGAATCTCTTGGGATATTATTAGATTTTGGGAACATACACAAAATAGCACTCAAAATGAAAATCGTTTTTCTGTATATCCCAATCCTTTTTATATTGATGACAATAATATTTTAGATGGCAATGGTCATGTTCGGTTTATTTTTAATTCTGGTGATATTCAATCTGCAACGATTGATATCTTTGATTTTGCAATGGATAGAGTCAATAGTTTAAGTGATGTTCACTTTATTGAAAATGAAGGTGAGATAATTTGGGACGGACGAAATATTTCAGGAAGTCAAGTTGTCAATGGGGTATATTTTTGCAAATTAACATTGGGTAATGCTGTTTATTGGGCTAAACTATTAGTGGTAAACTCTCAATGAAAATTTGGATAATTGGTATAGCAGTTGTTGGCATATTATGTGCAGATTATGGTGGTGGCTATGCTGGTGCTAGTTTCCGCTATGCATCCAATGCACGAGAAAAATCACTGGGTGGTGCAATGGTTGCGGAATCAAATACTGCATATCAACAATTTTCAAATCCTGCATTATTGCCTTTGGTAAAACGGACACAATTGGGACTTTCATATTTTAGCATGTCATTAGATAGATCTATACAAGTTTTATCATTTACCCAACCCCTTCCACCCAAAGCATCGGTTGCATTATCTGTGTTTAGATCAGCAACTACAGATATTATTGGAAAAAATTCAGATAATGAATTTACTCAGAATTGCTCTGTGTCTGAAATGTTTGGGATGTTATCATTTGGAGTATCATTTAGTAAAAGTGTTTCAATTGGGATAAATTTACGAACTGTAATTAATAATTTAACCGAATTAAGCCAAGAAATTAGTGAATACAATGCAAATACTTTTTCAATGGATTTAGGTGCTGTAATAAAATTAAATAAAGTAATTCAGATAGGAATTTTTGGAAATAATATATTAGGTTCGTATCAATGGAAGGAAAATGGAAACTCATCTTCATACGAAGAAATGTTTCCTAAAATTTGGTCAATTGGAAGTAGATATTTACTGAATAATAATGTTAAATTTTTAACCCAAGTTGATTTAGTGCCTCCTCCAGAGCAAGATATGACCACACGATTTAGGGGAGGTGTAGAATACACCTATCAAGAAAATATCAATATCCGATTAGGGTTAAAACAAAAGTATGATTCTCAATTATCAAAAGAAACAATACCATTTAATTTTGCTCCGTCACTTGGATTTGGTATTCCCATAACTATTTGGAAGAACAAATTGTTAAATTTTGATTATTCCCTCGATTATGGAAACGAAAATGAAGGTTTGAGTCATTTATTTTCTTGGACTATGGAGTTTTAAGTGAGAAACATTTTAATCAATTTACTATTTTTGGGAATATCGTCAGCAGTTGGAATCCAAGCAATCAATATTCCATCTAACGCACAGACATTAGCATTGACAAGTACCGGAATTGCAGGTGGTGTAGATGCACAAATTAACCCAACCTCAATCTTTACAGTAAACCCCTATATTGGATTTTCAAAAAACACTTGGTTGGGTGGTTTATCTGGTCAACAAGCATCAACCCGAATGCATAAATATTTAGATTTTGTATTATCTGTTGAATCCCTTAATGTAAATAACCTCGAATTATGGGGTGATGTTCCTAATGATGTACCCGAAGGTACATTTGGTGCACATTGGGTTTCGGCATCTGCAACAACTGGGTTTAAGGTTGGAGAAACAGGTAAGATTGGAATACGATTTCAATCGAGTTTAATTCGTCTTTATACAGATTCTCAAGTTGCTACAACTATCAATATTGGATATGAAGACTTAATCACACCCAATTTACAATGGGGTGTAGTTATAAAAAATTGGGGATGGTTATCAAATGATGATTTGCGTTCACATTTACCACTTAAAGGTGGAATTGGTTTATGTCTAAATATTCCTACAATAAAAAGCCAAATAATGTCAGATTTTATCATAGACTCAAACAATGGAGAAATGATTAAAATTGCGTCTCGCACCCAATGGAAATATATTAATTTTCAAATTGGAAAAAGTATCTCAGAAAACTATAATGATATTTCTACTGGTTTTTCTTTACATTTAGCAAGTTGGTCATTTCAATATGGTATTTTATTCCATGAGAATAAATTCTTTGAAACGCCACAGTACTTTGAAATTCGTTGGCATTATTAACCCCTACTTACATTAATCAAAATTCATCTTTATTTAGGATGATTTTAGTATCATTCGTTGGGGTATTGGTTGGCTTCATAGTGTTTAATATTGGAGATTCAAATCAATCACCCCCCAAAGGAAAAATTTGCCTAGTAATTGATGATTTTGGATATGCCATAAATGATACTATCCATGCATTTATGCAATTAGATGAGAGTATTACGTTAGCAATTATTCCCGGACATAACTACAGTAAACAAGTTGGAGAAATAGCTGATAGTTTAGGAATTGAGACTATTATTCACCTTCCGATGGAGCCTAATGATTATGATGGAATAAGCGAAAAAGAGTATATTTTAACAGATAAATTAAATGCTGAAGAAGTTTCTAAAAGGGTAAATTCTGCGTTTGAAGAAATTCCAACTGCAAAAGGGATGAATAATCATCAAGGGTCTAGAGCCACTGAAAATTTACAACTGATGAAAGATTTAGCTCGATCCTTAAAGGCAAAAAATAAATTCTTTTTAGATAGTTTTACAAATCCTGAAAGTAGGGCATTTATAACAATGCGAAGATATGGTGTTAAAACAGAACTTCGTCAGGTATTTTTAGATCATATCGAAACTTCCCAACACATTGAATCCCAACTAGATAGTTTGCGGAAACTATCCCATATCATGGAAGTTGCAATTGGTATTGGCCATGTAAAACATATTACCCTATCACAGCTCCAAAAATTCATTCCTAAATACAAAAAAATGGGATATGAATTCGTAAAACTTAGCGAAATTGTACGTTAAATTTTAATTTTTTTCAAGCATTTATTAATCTGCTGATTAATCAGAAACAAATTTCACCTTTTTGTATTATTTTGTTTAGAATATATGGTTCTAAATAGTTAAATTACTCCCTGATTGTGTGCGTTTCTTAACCTAAAATAAAACAAGGAGGACGATAATGATTCCAATTATCCGATTAACTTTCATTTCATTGATTATTACTACGTTGTCATTTGCAGATGTCTTTATGACAGAGCTTACTGATCCGCAGAATTCATCTGATGCTGGGCGATATGTTGAGCTTTACAATAATGGCGACTCAGATGTCGATCTATCTTCCGGTTGGAAAATTCTAAGATGGACAAACGGTAATGCCGATCCAACCGCATCGAGCATAAAAGATTTAACAGGTACCATTGCAGCAGGTGGTTTTTACATCATTTGCAATGATGCAGATAAATTCAGTGCAACCTATGGGATCACCTGTGACCAGGATATTGGTACTGGCGGTGCAGCAGATAGTAATGGTGATGATAATATGGCAATACTGGATGCATCTGGTGCAATTGCTGATATGTTTGGTGTAGCAGGTGAAGATGGAACAGGAACGGGCCATGAGTTTGAAGATGGACGGGCTGAAAGAGCTGATTCAAATACATCTGCTTCAGCTACTTGGGATGAAGCAGGTTGGAATATTGATAATGATTCCGGTGGAGGTGATGGCAATCAGTATGCCCCGGAAGGTTTTGATCCCGGTGAATGGATTGGTGCAGGGCCAGCATCTGACACATGTGATGATGAAGCTGCCTGTAATACGGGTGCTGATGGTGACTGTGAATACCCGGATACGGGTTATGACTGTGATGGAAATTGTGTGGGAGAAGTAGACTGTGCCGGTGTATGTGGTGGTGATACAGCGGAAGACTGCTTTGGCGTGTGTGGTGGCAGCGCTGTTGTAGATGATTGTGGTGAATGTGGTGGTGATGGTTCATCATGTTCGGTAAGTGTAACCTTCTCTGTAGATATGAGCATCGAAGGTGTTGTTGGAGATGTTAAACTACGAACTTCAACAGTCAATGGAGAATATAACCCCAGTGACTGGCATGTCATGACAGATGATGGAAATGGTACTTATTCTCACACATTATCACTTCTTACAGGTGTTGAATATGGATATAATTTTAATAACAGCGATGGGTCTGGTTACGAATCTGGCTCTGATCTAGGGGACTGTGCTGGTGGTAATTACGGCAATGATAGATATGTAACTCCTGGAGATTCTGATATAACATTGGATGCCGTATGCTGGGAATCCTGTGAAGCATGTCCGGAAGATATTCCCGGATGCACGGATGAAACGGCACTCAACTATGATGAAAATGCAACATCTGATGATGGTTCATGTATATTTGACTGGCCTGAAGCAGCAAATCTCTTTTTCTCTGAATATGCGGAAGGATCCAGCAATAATAAATATTTAGAAATTTATAATGCCACAGATGGTGATGTGGATCTTTCCGGCTATTCCCTATCCAGCTGCTCAAATGGATGTAATGATGGAGTAAGCTGGGACTATCCGGATAATGTAGAATTTGATGCAGGCACAACGGTTGCAGCAGGTGATGTATATGTGGTTTGTCACGGATCTGCTGATGATCTGATTCAGGCTGAGTGTGACCAGACATTTACCTACCTCAGTAATGGTGATGATGTATTTGGACTGACTCAAGTCGGTAGTGGCGCCCTACTAGATATTATTGGAACTATTGGCGATGATCCCGGTTCTGGATGGGAAGTGGCTGGCGTATCCAATGGCACAAAAGATCATACCTTAGTTCGCGTAGTATCCGTTTCTTCAGGCAATGGTGGAAATTGGGAAGAATCTGCAGGAGATGCAGATGGCTCCGAATGGGTTGTTTTACCTCAAAATACTTGGGATTATTTAGGAACACATCCACATACATTTTCAGACTTCAGCCCAAGTGTTTCGTTTACATTGAGTGATTTGTCAGAAAATGGTTTGTCTGATATGGTTTTCTCTTCTGAACAAGACGCTGAGGAAACAGATGTTTTGAATTCAACACTAACTTCTGATGGTGGTTCATTTGATATTGCTTCCATGGTTATTGGAGATGTTGTTGGTTCAGGTGTTATGTCTTATGGAGGTGGAGCAGTTAGTTTAGAATTTTCAGTCTCTGTATATCAGATTGATGGAAATATTGTGAATGTGATTTCAACAATAACATCTTCAAATACACCTGCTCATGAAGTTGGCGATATTGCTGGTGGATTTGTGTTATCAAATACCGAAACTGGTATTAATATTTATTCAGAAACTTTGGATGATGGTAATAATACTACCTCAGGAAATTCTGCTTCTGTTACATTAACCGGTATTTTTGTAAATCCAAGTAATGGAGAATTAATATTTACAAGTACAATGGTATCTGAACTTGATGAAGTGGACTTGCAGACCTTTACATTTGATATTGAAGCACCTGCTTGTGATTGTGCTGCTGGTGATTTAACTTGTGATGGTACTGTAAATGTGACAGATATTGTAGGTATTGTTAATTATATCCTATACCCAGAAGCATCTAATTGGGATGATTGTCAGCTAGTGACTGCTGATTTCAATGCTGATGGTGTTGTAAATGTGACAGATATCATTGGTGTTGTAAATGTTATTCTGGGTGGTGGACGAATTGACAGTGATGCCTCTTATAATATTTACGATAATACAATCCAAACTGTTGGGGCTGTTGCAGGAATTCAAGTTGATGCAAAATTGGTTTCTGAAGTTGTTGGGAATGATGTGGTTGCATATGGGAATGGAATAACTATTATTTATAGTTTAAATGGAAAGCTTGAAACACAAAGTTTTACATTTGATTCTAACCCAAATGATGCGTTAGTAGTTAGTTCAAATTCTGACGAATTAGTACCAAGTTCTTTGAATTTACTCTCTTCATATCCAAATCCATTTAACCCCCAAACTTCTATTAATTTTGATATTGCTGTAGATGGTTTTGTAAACCTCACAATTTATGATTTATTAGGTCATAAAGTATCTGAATTAGTGAATGCTGAACTTACTGCAGATACAGGATATTCAGTAGTGTGGAATGGACAAAATATGTTTGGAAGAGATGTTCCAAGTGGTATTTATATTGCCCAACTGGTTTGTGGGAATGTTGTCAATTCGCAAAAACTTACTTTACTTCGATAGAAGTAGCAGTATTTAGTATAAGATGCCCTGCTAATTTAGTGGGGCATCTTTATCGATAGTCAAAATGGAGAATAAAATGAAAAAATTAATGATATTACTCGGAATAAGTACAATACTTTCTGCCCAATTATTTATAAATGAAATAGACTATGATCAACCTTCAACGGATGCTAGTGAGTTTATAGAATTAGCAGGACCATCTGGTTCTTACTCTAATGTAAATCTTATATTAATTAATGGTAATAATAATTCTGGATATGGTTCCTATAATTTAGGTACAGTTTCTTTAAATGACGAAGGTCAAGGATATGGATTTTATGTAATTGGTACTTCATCAATTCCTAATGTTGATTATACTTCTGGTTTCCCTGCAACAAATGCAATACAAAATGGTAATCCAGATGGAGTTGAATTATGGGTAAATGGTCAACTAGTTGATGCTGTATCTTATGCTGGTTCAATGGCTGATTCTGAAGGTGGCATTATGGAAGAAGCTACTCCAAATGATTCTGATGATGAATATTGGGAAGGGGGTGAGGGTCTTTCTATTGGTAGAATAGGTGTAAATGAATCTCCATGGAGTGTGATGACTAACTCTCCTGGGAGCATCAATAGTAATCAAGTGTTAGATCCTGGTGCAGATTTTCCACCTAATGCAATTGCAGGTGAAGATATTGTTGCAACTCCGGGAGATATTGTAACCCTAGATGGTAGCTTAAGTAATGATACTGATGGTGAAATTGTTGACTTTTATTGGGAGCAAGTTGGAGGTTCAGATGTAACATTAAGTTCATATTCTGAAGCGGTAGTTACGTTTGAAGTACCCAATGTTTCCGCAACTACAATATGGTCATTTGAATTGACTGTTGAAGATAATGCAGGAAATACATCAACTGATGAGATTCATGTAACAGCATATATATTGAGCCAGATTTCAATTTATGAAATTCAAGAAAACTATTCAACCTACGAAAACCAAATGGTTAATGTTGTTGGAGTAGTTACAATAGGCGATGATTTATTATATCCCGGGAATACAAAATTTTATATTCAAGATGATTCTGGTAGAGGAATACAAATATTCAACTCTCCTGAAATAGAAGAAACTTACGTTAGAGGTGATTATATTGAAGTGATTGGAACAGTTGAAAAGTATAATGACGATGTTGAAATAACAAATCCAGCCATCACTTTGCTTGGGTCAAATTATGATTTACCAGAAGCAGTTGATGTGACTGGGAGTGAATCATTAACAATGAATGGTACATGGGGAACAACATCTGGAACATTAACAGATTTCTGGGATTCTGATTATGGATTTCTTAAAATGACTATCACAACAAATGATGGTATTGAGATTGCTGGAATGTTTTGGAATTCAGCGGTTCCTCCAGCTGATTTAGCTCAATATGCAGATATGGTTGGTCAAGAAATAACCGCAACTGGAGCAATTTCGTTTTACAATGGTGATATTCAGTTAACTTGTGGATATGCTTCAGATGTGAGTGATAATACTGACCCAACATTACCCGTTGCAGTTGCAGGTGCTGACCAAGTTGTATCACCTGGTAGTGTAGTAACTATTGATGGTTCTGCAAGTTATGACTCAAATGGCTCAATTATTGCGTTCGAATGGGTGCAAATTGGAGGTACACCTGTAATGCTAGACGATGAGGAAGAACCAGCAACATTTTTTACTGCACCAGATGAAAGTGATGTGATTACATTTAGACTAACTGTTTGGGATAATGATATAAATGAATCAACTGATGAAGTTTCTATTACTGTTATCGGAGAAACAACTATTTACGATATTCAATTTACTGACGAGCAAGGTGAATATTGTTTTGAAACACCTATGACTGGTCAATCAGTATCTACAACTGGAATAGTTACAGCTGTAAAACCAGGAGACTATCCTAATTTCTTCTTGCAAGATCCAAGTTTAGATTCTTGGGCTGGAATATTTGTGTATGATACATCAGTAAATCCTCAAGTAGGGGATGCACTTTCAATAAATGCAACTGTAAATGAATACTATAGTTATACCCAATTATTGGATGTAACTGGATTTGAGGTTACTTCAAGTGGGAATGATGTAGCGCCAACTATTTTATCAACTGGAGAAATGGGTATTTCATGCTCAGCTGATGCAGAACAGTACGAAAGTATGTTAATACAATTTGAAAATGTTACACTTGAATCCATTGATGAATTTGGCAATTGGTATATAAATGATGGTTCTGGTTCAGCAATGGTGTACGATTACTATTATGATGATGGTGAAGAACATACATTTACTGATGGTGATTATCCTGAATTACCAACGGCTGAAGTAGGTGATGTATTTGAATGTATTGCAGGTGTTGTTTCGTATAGTTATAGTGAATTTAAAATTTCACCTCGTGATTTTAATGACTTTAGTTGTTCAGTAGAAGAATGTACACCAACTGGTGATGTAAACATTGATGGCATTGTAAATGTACTTGATATTGTAATGGTAGTTAATCATATCGTTGATATTTCCTCAATTACTGATTCAGATGCATTATGCAATGCTGATTACAATAGCGATGGAATAATAAATGTATTAGATATTATTTCAATTGTTAACATCATTATTGGCTAAATATAATTAAGGTTTAATATGAAAAAAATAGGCATTTTCTTGTCTTTTATTCTGCCTGCTCTGGTGTTTTCAGAGCAGGCAGATCATTTATTGCTAAGTCAAATAGTCGTAAATCCTGACGAAGCTGAATCCATATCAATAGTAAATCCAACAGATGAAATTATCAATTTATCTGATTACTATATTTGTGATGATAAAGATTATTATCAAATGCAAACGGATGATGATTTAAGTCCTTCACATTTCATAAACGGGTTTACTGCGCAATTCCCAGATATTGTAATCAATCCTAATGATACACTACTATTGGTTTTAAACGAAGACTATGCTTCATTTTATACAGATATTACTCCTGATTTATTTTTGTTTGACTGGGATAATAGTATGTTAGAAACTGAGGATGGTTCATTTGGCAATAGTGCTTCTGCAAAACTTGATGATGATAATGAGAGTATAATTTTATTTAAATGGAGTGGAAATACTGGCGATAATATTGAAGATATTGATTATTTTATTTGGGGTGGTATTCAAGGAGCAATTGATAAAACAGATGCGGGTGATTATCTAAATGATACACCAGCTGAAAATCAAATGTATTTTGAAGAAACTCATGGTGATTATTATGCCTTTTCACGAATATCTAGTTTAGAAGAAATTGATGAGATAGTAACTGGTGGTAATGGAATTATAGGTCATGATGAAACTAGTGAAAATTTTAGAGAGTCTTGGGAGATAATTCCTGTTGTAGAAATTGGATGTATGGATTCTGAAGCTGAAAACTATAATCCAAATGCTACCATAGATGATGGAAGTTGTTATAATATAACTTCAATTGATAAAATTGTTTTTAATTGTGATGAAGAGTTGGGTGAGTCATTAACTTGTGATGGAAGTTATAATTTGAGTTCTGAAAGTGCTGATGGATGCCCTCTTTATGAAGAGACAATTACAACTACGGGATTAATTGTAGATTATTTTGATATCACACCCTTTGGAGGTCCTCATTCATTTACAATTCAAGATGATTTTGATAATTTAATTGCTTTTGTTATTTGGCCAGAAAGTAGTGAATATCAAGATGGATTTGATATTACTCAATCTGAGATAAATTATATAACTCAAGCCCCATTTGGAACTTATGAAGTTATAGTTACAGGAGTATTGGGAGCATATTGTGATGATGACGAGTTGCTAAATATTTATAATGAATGGC
>CAYNTS010000037.1:0-21178 GCA_964400495.1 uncultured bacterium
CAGGGTCAGTTGCAATTAACGATGTGATGACGCAGTATGGAATTGCCGATTTACCTTTCGGTGGGACAGGTTTAAGTGGTATTGGTAGAGTACATGGTCCCGAGGGACTGAAGGCATTTAGTCATATAAAATCTGTCATGGATACTAGGATTTCTCAAAAATCAGAATTTTGGTGGTTTAAAAATCGAAAAAAAACAGAAAAATGGCTGAAAATGGTGCTAAATCGACTATTTTAATGAAAATATTATCATTTCTAACCAACTAATAAACAACTACTTAGACCAATATTAGGCAAAATACACTTAAAGTAATACATTAAATGCTTGGACGATTTTGTTTAAGTTTTGTAAACTTTAACCGATTATGAGTTCATCAAGGCCAATTTTGAACTTCATTTTAACATAATCATGGGAAAACTTTGTAACCCTAAATGATTTTGGGTTACGAACTACACATAACAACAAAGGAGAAACGTAATATGAAAAATGTTACAAGAATAATGATGATAATGGCAATGGGTGCAATGGTATTTGCAGGTAATGTAAGAACTAATGCGCTTGGCGGAACAGAGTATTGGGCAGATGATTGGGATTATGTAAGTATTTTCCCACAAGCTATCAATGACCAAGCAAATGTTGCATGGTATGATGGAACTGACTTTACTGCATATTGTGGAGAAGGTGACAAAGCATGGGGATTGAGCTTATCACCAGATGGTAATAATCTAATTGATTTTAATCTGGGTTTGAATAATGGATTAGGTTTAGCTTTCTCAATGGAAATGGAAAAGGATGTTGACGCTGTTTGGGATTTAGCTGCTGGTAAAAATCTTGCCTTTGGTAATTTTGCATTTAATTACAATTCAGCAGGTGATATGGGCTTTGCTTTGGCAAAATCTCATTCTCTTCTATGGTTTGATAATATGTTTGCTTCATTAGATATGTATGACCGTGATGCTGCTTTAGAAGTTTCCAGTATGGAATTTGGAGCAGACTTTTTCAAAAATGCTGACGGTAACTTGTTTGCTTTAGGTTTTGACTATACTGATGCAATTACAACGGAAGCTGTTGCAGCTGTTGCAGCTGTTGAAGATGATACAACTACTGCTGATATTGATGAAACAGTTGTAGGTGTTGAAGGTGTTGCTGAAGAGTCAGGCACTTTTGTGTTTGGTTGGACATTTGCTCATGAAGCACAATTATTTGATTGGGCTACACTACGAGTTGGATATTCAAAAGGATATGACCTAATCAACCAAGCTGGTGTTGATGGTGGTTTATCAGCAGGTATTGGTATGACTTGGGGTTCATGGGGACTTGATGTAAAGGTTGAAAAAGAGGACTTAGATTCTGTATTAGGTAACCCAGTTCATTATATGTGGGGTAGAAATGGTGATTCTGTATTTGGTAGTTTTGATTTATCATATACATTTTAAGCATATTGCATAAATGCTTACAAAAAAGGCACCTTCGGGTGCCTTTTTGTTTGTCTGAACAGAATTTGCAGAATTAATGGATAAGAAGGATAAAAATTTTACAATACAATAAAGGTTTAATCCTTTGAAATACTTACAATTTATACAAACCGTTGAAACGGTTCATAGCGACATCTCTTCGGTTAACCCACGATTCCTGCCCGCACTCATTCTTCGTGAGCAGGCGGGTAAATCGTGGGTTGCGTGGTATTATTAGATCATTTTAACCATTTTAATGGTTTATCAAAGGATTCAGGTAGTAAAGTATCCATTTCCGAATTCAACTCGAAATTATTAGTAATCTGTTTTCCTGTCTTCGTTATGGTGAGCTTGTCGAACCATAGAAGAATACGACTTTGATAACTCAATTAGTTCATCCCAATTACCATTAATAAGTGCAATCTTCTTTGCACGTCGCCAGCCCTTGATTTGTTTTTCAAGTGCAATTGCAGATGAGAAATCAATATATTCTGAACACCAAACCAATTTTACTGGTAACCGTTTTGAAGTATAACACTTGTTCATTCCATTTTGATGTTCAAATACGCGTCTTTCAATATTATTAGTAACACCCGTATAAAAAGAATTATCGGAACATTGCAAAATATATGTATATGCCATGAGACAATCTCCTATTATCTTGATGAATTTATAATGATTATTAGTTTATTGTAAAGTAATTTGTTTCCGTTATTACTATCCTTCGACAAGCTCAGGATGACGAAAGTGGGTTAGCTCAGGATGACGAAAGTGGGTTAGCTCAGGATGACGAAAGTGGGTTGGTTCAAGATAAAGAAAGTGGATTGGCTCATGGTGACTAATTTGTTGGGTGGCTCAGAATGATGAGCAAACAGTTGATAGTTAATTGTTTACTTTTGTGAAATTGTGAAATCAATACATAGGTAACACTTTAGTTTCATGAACTTTTATTTTTTTACTTTTTCAACTTTACATTTTAAATAATTATTGTTTTTCTTCGTGTCTCTGTGGTACTAATAGTTGGAATCGCTAAATAACCCTCCGTAATTTTACTCTGATAATAATTGGAGAAAGCATGAAACTCAAATTACATTGGCAAATATTGATAGCCATGACAATAGGAATAGGATTTGGTGTTCTATTTCAACATCAATTTCTAGGTGGTATTGATGGTTGGTTTTACAACATTATCAGTTCACTAGGGACTATTTTTGTTCGGCTACTTAAAATGGTGATTGTACCACTTATTTTTGCATCAATTGTTACTGGTGTTTCTGGAATATCTGATGGTAAAAGTTTAGGAAGATTAGGTGGGAAGACGCTTCTTTATTATATGTTTACCAGTTTATTTGCAATTTTAATTGGGTTAACTCTAACAAATTTAATTCAACCTGGAATTGGAGCAAACCTACCTTTGAATGATGGTTTTGATGCATCAAAATTAAATACGCCAGGCTCACCTGCGGATATCCTAATTAGAATGATTCCCCTTAACCCAATTCAAGCAGCTTCATCCGGTGATATGCTTGGAATCATTTTCTTCGCAATATTCTTGGGAGTTGTATTAACAAAATTAGATTCTGAATATGCCAATCCATTAAAATCATTTTTTAACTCAATTTTCCATGCAATAATGGTTATGACAGAAATGGTGATTAAAGTTGCACCACTTGGAGTGTTAGGTCTAATTACTAAAGTGGTTGCAAATACTGGTTTTGGGATATTCTCGGTTGTTGGAAAATATATGATGACCATTACATTGGGTCTTTCCGTTCATTTATTGATTATTTTACCACTTGTATTTTTTCTTTTAACTCGTATAAATCCATTGAAACATTTTAAAGCAATTGCTTCAGCAATGGCAACTGCATTTTCAACAAGTTCATCCAATGCTACATTGCCAGTAACTATGCGATGTGTGGAAGAAAATGCTGGAGTTTCCAATAAAGTGTCCAGCTTTGTATTACCCATGGGTGCGACCGTTAATATGGACGGTACAGCATTATATGAATGTGCAGGGGTTTTGTTTATAAGTCAGGTTTTAGGAATCGATTTAACTATTTCACAGCAATTTATTGTTGTTCTAACTGCTCTACTAGCATCAATTGGTGCGGCAGGTATTCCTAGCGCTGGTTTAGTTATGATTTTTATAGTAACTCAAGCAGTTGGTTTTAGAGATGAAGATGTTGCACTCATTATTGGTACAATGCTTGCTGTGGATAGACCACTTGATATGCTTAGAACTATGGTTAATATTTCTTCAGATAGTATTGGTGCAGCTGTAATTGCCAAATCTGAGGGAGAAGAATTATATAAGAATTAATTTCAGAGAAGTGAAAGCGTTTTTTAATTGTTAAGTTTTGGAAATTAGATGATGTCCTTCGACAGGCTCAGGATGACGAAAAGCAGTTTATAGTTAAAAGTGTAAAAACAATACATGTGAAATCAATACATAGGTAACACTAAATTGTTAATTTATAAGTTTGTCGCTCTGAGAGAAGCGAAGAGTCTCAACCCAATTATTCTAGTGAAGTAAAGTATAGTATTTTAGATTCTTCACATAGTCCGTCCTGAAGTAGTGAAGGATTCAGAATGACAGGGAAAAGGATGTTTGTTTTGAAAATTCCGTGTTAAATATTGGAGGCCTTGGCGATAGTTTGAGGTGTTTTTTATTGAAAGTAAATCATCAATCAAAATTGAAGCACTTCTAAAAATGATTCTAATTGTTCCAAATGCACATTATGTCCACAATTTGGAATATTAACCCAGTTACAATTTGGTAGTAGTTTAGCCATTTCTTGTGCAATTAGGTTAAACTTAGAATCCTCATCTCCAGTAATGATTGTGACTGGGAAATTTAATTGTAACAGATTATTCCACAAAGAAGGCATTGCTCCTGTTCCTAGGCTTTCAAGTGCTAAAGCAATTTGAACAGGGTTTTGGCTCCCCCTTATACTATTTTGTTTTTGCCATCCATCTAAATTTCTACTTTTTTGGTTAGCAAATATATGCTTCTTTTTCCAAGTAGTTAAAAACTTTTTGTAATTCTTACGAATTGATTTTGCATTATTCAAGTCTTGAAATTTCCGTTTTGATAAATCTTCATGATTATTTATACCAGGAGTTATGCTTTCTAAAATTAAAGATTCAATATAGTTTGGATATTTAGTTGCAAAAGTCAGTGCCAATCGCCCACCCATTGAATATCCACATAGATGTATTTTTGAAATGTTAAATGAGTCTATAATATGTTTGAAGTCAATCGCCCAGTTGTCAAAAGTATATGAAGCTACTTTTTGTTTAAAATGGCTTTTCCCATGTCCAGGTAAGTCTATACTTAAATATGGAATATTGATTTTGGATATTAGTTCATTCCATGAAGCGTGAGACCCCATAAATCCATGCAGAAAAACGATTGGAATCTGTGAGTATTTTAATCCACTATCATCAACAAAAATATCGCATTTTGGAAGTGAAATTAACATTTAGTTTTACCACGAATTATCACGGATTGACAGAGAAATAAGTAAATGTAATTCAACATAAATACTTCTCCAAATGAGGTTATTTTGAATAGGGGCTAAACCCCCAGTTAGTTAGTTCACTTTCCAAAACCCCACCATAAATGGAAGGGTAATTATCTACATTTGTCATGTTAATCCTATACTTACTCCATGCTTTAGCGTGGGGATTAAAAACTTATGAGGGCTTCAGCCCAACATTGGGTTTTCATTTCAAATTATTTTGAATATGCTGCGAAATTTCATGATGGGTTTTAACATTGTTTTCCATGTTAACAATTACTTCAATTATATGAATACCACATTTAGTTTTATCAAATAATAAATATTCTAATTCTTCTTTAGAGCCAACTTTGCTATATGTGCAATCATATAGTTTTGCAATATGTTCAAATTCTAAACCATGTGAGGTAGTCCAAAACTCGGGATATGTTTCAATGTGCAAATCAGTATGGGGTAAAAATGAAAAAATCCCCCCCCCATTATTATTTACAACTACTATTGTGCAATTAATTCCATAGCGTTTTGCAGATAGTAACCCATTCATATCATGATAAAAACTGAGGTCACCAATTAATAAAAGAGAATGAACATCCTGATTTGTAGATGCTATCCCTAATGCAGTAGAAACTACACCATCTATTCCGCTTGCACCTCGATTACAATAGGTATGAATATTATTATTGCTATTATCACAGAACATATCCACATCTCTGATTGGCATTGAATTTCCCAATATCAATTGATCATCAGATGTTAGTGATTGAACACAAATTTGAGCAATATCCCCTTCATAAAACGAATGGTCATAATTTTGGATAGATTTTTTAACATTTGATTCAAGGTTTCGAATTAAATCAACCCATTTTTGGTCAGATTTGATTATACTATTTTCTTGAAAACTATTGGTAAACTCAGTAATACTTTGCTTAATTACATTTGGACAATCATCATTGAAGTGACCAAAATTATCAACTAAATAGGTAAACGGCTTCCATTTATCCAATTTTTGGTTTAGAATTTTAGATACTGGTTTTTGACCAAATCGAAAAATTATATCTGGGTTAATTGTCTGTTTTTTTAAAAAATGGTGATAATTTGAAATAATATTTGGATGTACTGTATTAAATCGAAGTTGGGATAAAACATCTGCAAAAATAGGGGCATTTAGTTGTTCTGATAATTTAATAATACTATTAAATTCAGATTTATTTGATAATCGTCCAGCAACGATAAGAGCTTTGTTGGATTTAAGTAAACATGGGTATTCAATTTTCGGATGTTCTTTTTTAGATTGCTTAATTGTGAAAGTTGTTTTATCAATTTCATTTCCAAGTAGGGGCTCTTCAAAAGGAAAGTTTAAGTGAATTGGTCCAGGGGGTTGTGCATTTCCTGTAGAAATATTAACAGATTTTTCAAGTAAGTCTATTAATGATTGTTGATTATTTTTTGGAAGCCCAACATCTGCGAACCACCGTACATGGTACCCGAAAAAATGTTTTTGTTGAATAGTTTGGTTTGCACCGGTATTAGTTAAATATTCTGGTCTGTCTGCTGACAAAATGATAATTGGAATCCGACTCATACTTGCTTCAATAATTGCTGGCAAATAATTAGCTACTGCTGTACCAGATGTGCAAATAAGCACGACTGGGGTTTGACTTGCGTTTGCAATACCTAACGCAAAAAATCCTCCTGATCGTTCATCAATATGGCTGAATGATTTTATTTTTTTATGTGAAGTAAAAGCATGAGTTAATGCAGAATTGCGTGAACCTGGCGAAATGCATGCATGTTTTACACCAAGTTCTACCAAACAATCAACTGTGGTATTGCTCCAAGTTTGATTCCATTGATGGGTCGGTTTCACTATACCTCACCACCTGAAAGTGCAGTTAAAATAGGTTGAAGTTTAAGTTCTGTTTCTTCCCATTCTTGGTCGGGTAATGACTCAGATACAATACCACCACCTGCAAATACATGTGCTTCTTCATCCTTCACCAAAGCAGAACGGAGAGCTACACAAAATTCACCGTCACCTTTTGTGTCAATCCAACCAACCGGTCCCGAATACCACCCTCTGTCATGTGTTTCAACCCGTTGAATAATATCTAATGCTTTATCAGTTGGCGTACCTGCAACTGCCGGTGTGGGATGTAGTTGTTTAACTAAAGATAGAATATTATCACCATTTTTCAGATTCCCTGAGATAGGTGTGTGTAAATGTTGCACATTTTTGAGTTTTAATATTTGAGGCTCATTAGAAAAACTCAAATCAGGAATTAATTTTTCCAGTTTTCGTTTGATTTGTTCAATCACAAATTGATGTTCTTCTCGTTCTTTGTGGCTATCAAACAATGTTTCTGCAAGGAGTCGGTCTTCCTCCATATTTCTACCCCTAGCAATGGTTCCTGCCAATGCTTCAGTTTCAATGTATTTTTCTTTTAACCGAACCAATAATTCTGGGGTAGAACCAAAGAAAATGCCTTCATCTGGAAAACTGTACATAAAGTTGGTGCATTTTGGGTACATATTCCTCAAAATTTGAATTGCTGATACTGCACTAAATCCTTGTCCCACTTTAACATGATGCGATCGTGAAATAACAGCTTTTTCAACCTTTCCAGGTCGTATTGCACCCAAAACTGAAAATATAGTTTCAGAGTACTTTTTTTTATCCGGAATATCTCTAAACTTATCCACAGGAACCCGTTTTATTGGGGGCAATGTTACGGGTAATCTATTCTCATAATGATGGCATAACTTTGCAAACGAATTCTTCACATTTTCAGGAGAATCTGTTGGAATAACTAATTTAGAAATAGTTAGCCAAGATTTATCATTTTGTCGAGTAGCTAAGCATTCTGGTAAAATAAATCGACCCCTTGGAAATTCTTTCCATGTTTCATCGGGAGATGTTTCCATGTTGAATGCATGTCCTCCAATAAATCGTGGTCCAATATATTCATCTTTAGAAATTGTTACTGCATTTTCCAATGCATCATTTATATTTTGACTCATTTGGATTAAACTGTCATCATCTTGCACATCAAACTCAATAAGCGACCCTAGTCCAGCCATGGAAAAAGAAGTTTTGGGTTGTTCCCAATATAGTCGGGTAACATCTCTATCAGCTGGATGTGTTAGTAAGGGTAGCAAATCATTTGTGTAAAACCGAAATGAACGAGAAAATAGGATTGGCTTGCCCAATAATTTGGCTTTTTCAATTGCCATTTCAAATTGTGTAATATCTGTCGATTTAGATGTTAATATCATAATTTAACTAAAAATTAGGGATAAAATTTACAACCTTCTCATAGTTTCAACAACGAATAGGACAAAATGTGCAGAATTGATGTAAATTTGCGTCCGATATTATCAGGAGAAATTACCATAATGCCAGAATTTACACATTCAGGTGAAGCAAAAAAACAATATGTTAAACAAATGTTTGAAGATATTTCACATCGATATGATTTGTTCAACCATCTTTCAAGTTTTGGAATTGATATATTTTGGCGAAAAAAATTAGTTAATAAACTCAATTTATCATCAGGAAAGTTAGTATTAGATGTTGCTACTGGAACTGGTGATGTAGCTTTTGCAGTTCGAAAAAAATATGATGTTAAAGTTATCGGATTGGATTATGCTTATAATATGGTTAAGATAGCCAAAGAAAAATCCAAGAAACACGGTGAGGAGTATTTTCAATTTGTGCAAGGTGATGGGGAACATTTGCCATTTAAAGACAATACATTTGATGCCTTAACAATTTCGTATGGATTTAGAAATATTGGGCATTATGAAGAAGCTTTGTCAGAGTTCTTCAGAGTACTTAAACCCGGTGGGAAATTAGCAATTATGGAGTTTTCTGAGCCAACATCTAAATGGTTTGGAGCATTATTTAGGTTTTACTTTAATAAAGTGATACCCAAAATTGGAGCATTGCTAGCTCGAGCTGATGCATTTAGATATTTACCTGAATCAGTTGACCATTTTCCACCCCGAAAAGATGTATGCCACATGATAGTTGATGCAGGTTTTCACAAATCAGAAGTGTATGACTTAACATTTGGGGTCTCAAGTATTTTCATGGGTTATAAATAATTGACTAAAAAAACATTAGCCCAAATTGGTTTAATTTTTACCACATTTATTTGGGGTGCAACCTTTGTCCTTGTAAAAGATGCATTAAATGATGCTCCACCTTTTTGGTTTGGTGGAATCCGATTTTTCATTGCCTTTGGTTTAACATTACTTTTAGTTAATAAAGATTCATTTAATATAACAAAAACTGAATTAATAGGTGGAATTGTGTGTGGTTTTTGGCTTTTTGTTGGATATGCATTTCAAAACTTTGGATTAATGCAAACTACGGCTAGTAAATCTGCTTTTATTACCAGTGTTGCTGTAATATTTGTTCCAATAATTCTAATACTGTTCTATAAAAAGAATATTTCAAGTCAAATTTGGGCATCAGTAGGTCTTGCAATTATTGGACTTTACCTTTTAATAAATCCAAAAGGTGAGGGAATAAATATTGGAGATATTCTTACTTTGGGATGTGCATTTTCTTTTGCTTATCATGTGATATTTCAAGATAAATATATTCATATTGGAGTGAATATATATCGGTTTTTTCTCATACAAACTTTGGTAGTAACTGCACTATCAATTTTACATGGTTTTATATTTGAACCTACCCCCATTGTTTGGTCGAATACACTTTGGATCGCACTTATTGTAACAGGTGTGTTTGCAACATTTATAGGAATATTAATAATGATTTGGGCTCAGCAGATTTTAGATCCGAGTCAAACTGTAATTATTTTTACTTTAGAACCCCTTTTTGCATCATTATTTGCCTTAGTAGTTGTTGGTGAAGTTTTGGGCATTAGTGGTTGGATTGGGGGTGTTTTGATAATTATTGGAGTTTTAGTTGGAGAAATGAAGATTAAAATGTGAGAAGAATAGTAAAAAATTTGAAAGTTTATAAAGTATAGAGTTAATACTTTTTACGAGTTACGAATAACTTTTACAAATTTTCTACAAATACTTATAATTCTTAAACCCCCACATTAGTTCTTCAACAACCACTTTAATAATTGCCACCACAGGCACAACAAATAACATTCCGATAGGACCTGCAATTGTACCACCAACCATGATTAAAATAATCACCAACATTGGGTGTAACCCAACACTTCCAGACATTATAATTGGTGAGACTATAATATTATCTAATAACTGCACAATGCCAAACGTACTTACAATAAAGACAACATGTAGAAAAGATAACCCTACCTGTTGAGCAGAAATTAAATAAATAATAATTGCTGGAATCATACCCATAATTGGACCAATAAATGGAATCAAATTACTTGCCCCTGCAATACACCCAATAATAATAGTATATGGAATATAAATTCCGGTAATCCACTGCAATAAATACAAGCCAATTATTGAGAGGATTCCTACGGAAAATGCTGCCAAAAGTTGCCCACGAATATATGCCCCAATCTGATGCGAAATTCTATCTAAAATTTTAAGTGTCATTTCAAAGTAAGGATTTGGAATTGCTCGGATAAAAACTTTTTTAAACCGTTGACCATCTAACAATAAGAAAAATGCAAATACAAGGACAAAAATAGTAGATAAAATTAAAGATCCAACTGCCAAAACCAGCAGTCCTGCATGTGAAATAGTTGATTGAACATCATTCAAAACTATCTGCCATAAACTACTAAATGCTTCATCAAATGAATGTAATGTGTTTTGCACAATATTATATAACGATACTGGTAAAATTGATTTTGCTAGATAGTCAGTTTTGTCAATCAAATTATAAAATGTATCCATCGAAAATAATGAAGACATTGCTAACGCTTCGCTATACACGATGGGCCAAATAGATTGAATTAGGATTATCAATCCAATTACTAAAAGTGTAAATACAATTCCAATGCTAAGCAATCTATTATGCAGTAATCGTTCAATTTTATTTACAATGGGATTCAAAATTATCATGATGAGAAATGCCAAAACAATTTTAAACAGGATAGGGAATGTGTAATCCCATAGACTAAGAATTAGAGCTAGTGGCACTATCCAAAATAAGTTTCTAATTATAAATGATAATGGAGAATTGTTCACATCATATCCGCTTTAAATTGGTTTTCTAATAACTCATTTGCCTTTTTTAACCGAGCACCTAATGTTTTAGATAAATTCAGTAAAATATGATTTCCCAATGATGGTTTTCGAGTAATAATTTCCATCAGTTCAGTTCGAAAAAATGCAATGAGATGACAATCATTTTGAGCTACAGCACTTGCAGATCTATTGTCCTCACTTACTAAAGAGATTTCACCAAAAAAATCACCCACTTTTAATTCTGCATATACTGATGAATTTTCATCATTATTAACGATATTCACATTTCCTTGCAAAATAATGTACATTCCTAACCCAGGTGTATTTTCTTTGAAAATATTTTCTCCTTTTTCGTAGGTTCTATGGTGGACAATATGCTCAACAGTTTTAAAATCACTATTATCTAATCCCTTAAATACGGGTACTTGTTTTAATGCGAGTATTATATCAGATTCAGAGTTCTGTTTATTATTAAAAATATTTTTCCATAATGTATTTTTCATAGATTAAGTCCTGTTAAATCAATCGATAAATTCAATAAAAATATGTATCATAAACAAGGAAAATAAATGATTTTCAGTTTAGTATTATTTTTTGTTTGAATATATTTTAGTAAATCCGTAATATACTTACGGGCAACATACGAGGTTTAATATGCAATTAGGATTATCACCAAAAAAACAACGGTTTGTAGATTTTATACGTGATTTTACAAATGAAAAGGAAAGACCACCCACATTTGTAGAAATTATGGATGGATTACAATTTAGATCATTAGGAACAGTAAATTGGTATGTCCAAGAATTAGAAAAAGAAGGTGTTATTTGTAGAGAAAAAGGGTATAATGGGAAACGAGCACTTTCTGTATTTGAAAAACAAATGAATAATACATTGCCATTATTAGGTTTAATTGCTGCTGGTCATCCGCTAGAAGTATTTGAAAATACTGATCAAATTGAGGTACCTCCATCATATGCAGATTCTAGTAATTATGTTCTGCGAGTTAATGGAGAGTCGATGAAAGATGACGGAATATTAGATGGTGACCATATAATAATTAGAAAAACAGAAACAGCAAACACAGGCGATACAATTGTTGCCTATGTAAATGATGAAGCAACATTAAAACAGTATTTTCCAAAAGAAAACCATATTGAGCTTCATCCAAAAAATCTAATTTTTAAAACAATTAAGGTAGATTACAAGGATGACTTTAGAATTGGTGGAATTGTTCTTGCAGTTTTTAGAAATTATGGAAGAAAATAGTAGAAAATTTTAAAATTGACAATTTCTAATATTCCCACTTGCAAATTCAACAAGATAGTGGGCAGGCAAACACGGAATTTTCAAGAATTAAGTAAACAAGCTATCTTTTTTCTGTCATTCTGGGCATTTTAATGCTACGTAAAAAATCTCAGATACTATGCTTGACTTAACAAGAAAAATGAGATTGAGACTCTTCGTTACCTTCAGAGTGACAGACTTATAATAATAATTATTAATAATTCACAATTAGTTGTTCGTCATCCTCCGATGTTAATTGTGGATATTGTCCCTTATTTTAGTGTAATATCTATTACATAATTTGAGGTAATAATGAATAAGTTAATAATAATAATTCTGTCATTGTCTATTATTTCAATGATAGGGTGTCAAAATGAAACCAAACATAATACTAAAATTGAACCCAGCCAACTCCAACGAGTGGGTGGCCCCATTGAGACCTCTAAACAACAAAAATTAACTTCAAATGAACTTGGAATTGAATCTATAACAGAACTTGAAGATGGTTCATACAGAATTAACATTTATTCTCTTAATATTGATATCATTGCAGGAGTTCAGTTTGAGTTACTTCCCAATAATATTTTTGAATTAGAGCAGATGACTGGTGGTCGATGTGAAGATGCAGGTTTTATGATGAAATCCAGTAAAAATGGAACAATGCTCGGATTTTCAATGCAAGGGAATACAATTAATCCTTCACAAACATTTGACAAAAATAGCAATATTTTATTTTCATTAACTGCAAATTTAGTTTCAGATAAAACAACTGCAACATTTTCATTAGTTCCAGTATTGGCAGGTCCAAAAGGAGTAACTTTAAAAGTTGATTCCGTTCCATTTAATTGGAAAAAGTAAATATATATCATTTTGTAATAATTACAATTTAAATTTAGACTTCATTTATAACAAACAACAGGAGAAGATATGAAATCAATCACTAAAATAGTTTTAACCCTAGTTTTATCCATTACATTTTCGTCTGCACAATCAGTAGTGCTAACAATTACAGATGTGGCAGATAATACAGCAAGTATTTTTATGGAAAACACCGAAGATGTCGGTGGGTTTCAATTTATGTTATATGACAACCCAGATATTTTATCGGTAACCGGTGCATCTGGTGGTTTATCTGAAGATACTGGGTTTACAATAAGTTCAATTGGTTCAGGGTTGATTCTTGGATTTAGTTTACAAGGTGATGTGATTCCTGCTGGGTCTGGAAATTTAATTAATATTACGTTTGAAATGGATGGTGATTATACAGTATTAGATATTATTGACCCCATTATTGCGGATGCATTTGGAAATATAATGGAAACAGAAGTTGGCGTTCCATTTGTTTTTGGTACACCTCCTGATCCAGAAATTACCATTCATTCACCCAGTGAAGGAGAATTAATTTATGGTAACACAATTGATGTAAATGTTTCAGCAAGTTATCAAAATGAAGGCGATCATTATCACGGTTATTTAGATGGAACATCTATCGGAATGTTTTACAGTAATTCATTTTCATTTGATACAGAATATGGCGACCATTCGTTAGTAGTCGTTATTGCAAATCAAAGTCATGTAGAATATGATGATCCCAACTCTACTGCAACTGTAAATTTTACCAATGATGAAGAACCACCCATTGAAGGTATTGTCTTGTATATTGGTGATTTAACTCTTGATGCTGGAACATCGGGAAACATCGAATTATCTCTTACTAATGCAGATGATGTGGTTGGCGGATTTCAACTGAAAGTTATTGATTGGCCAAATAATGGTGATTTTATTAATGTGGCAACAACTAATAGAACGGCTCAATTTTCAACCAGTTTCAATGAACAACCAGATGGATCAGTAATTATTGTTGGTTTTGATATGACTGGACAAGGTATTGTAACAGGTGAAGGTGCAATATTGACTTTAACCTATGAATCAACAAGTATTTATTCTGCAGAAATTGAACTTTATTTAGATGAAGCTCAATCAATATTATCGGATGGATTAGGAAATCCCCTTGAGTATACTCAAGTACCTGGTTTAGTTACGGTAAGTGGTGAAACTCCACCACCATTATTTGCACCAGAAAACCTTTCTGCTGTAGGTGGTTTTCAAATGATAAATTTACTGTGGAGCCATACTGACCCAGCAAGTGTTGATGGGTATTATATTTTTAGAGATGGAGA
Organism: uncultured bacterium; assembly: GCA_964400495.1. Lineage (GTDB taxonomy): Bacteria > Fidelibacterota > Marinisomatia > SCGC-AAA003-L08 > D37C17 > CAYNTS01. The sequence continues at coordinate 14,592 of CAYNTS010000037.1, forward strand.
CTTAGTTGGAGATGTGACAGCAACTAACTTTGCCGATACTGGACTCGAAAATGAAATTGAATATTGCTACACAGTTGTTGCATACAATGAAACCGTTTCGTCAGATGAATCAAATACTGCGTGTGCAACTACAGAAGCGCAATATTTTGAAGAACCCCAAGATTTATCTGCCGTTGAAGATGGACTAACTATATATTTAGATTGGAGTGTCCCACCTAGTTCAATTGGTGTTGGAGACGAATGTGTAACCGATGCAGGTTCACCGGGATTTATTGATTGTTCGGGTATTTGTTTTGATCAATCATTGGCTGACAGTTGGATTGGTGATGGCTTCTGCGATGGAACAGGTGCAGATTATGGTGTGAATTTTTCATGTTCTGAATGGGATTGCGACGGATGTGATTGTGCTGGTGTTGGACAAAACAGCGATGAATGTATTGAAGCGTGTGGATCTGTTCTAAATAATGACAATAATCATGGTACAGAAACTAAAGAAATTGCAGTGGGTACTTACTCTGTTCAAACTAGGGACCTCCAAGGATATGAAGTCTATCGTGATAATCAACTGTTAGATTATACAACTGAAACTGAATATACAGATTCTGATGGTTTAAGTTATCTAACTTCATTTTGCTACAATGTAACAGCAGTTTATAGCGAAGGAATATCTGGTTTTTCTAATACTGCATGTGCTACACCTCAATTGGAAGCACCATTTGGACTTTCTGCCTCTGGTACAGGTAGTTTTATAACCCTTGGTTGGAACTCCGTTGATAATAATGATCAATCATACTTCAATATTTATAGAGATGATGCATTATTAACATCTGTAACAAATCCATTTTATGAAGATTTTGATACTGAATTGGGCATAGAATATTGTTACTTTGTGAAAGCATTTTATGAAGGTATCGGTGAATCACCTGCAACAAATACTTCATGTACTAGTTGGAATATCTATTCACCTTCAGACATCTCAGCAACTGCTGGTGATGGTTATGTTGATTTAGCTTGGGATGAACCCATAGGTGGCGAAGAAGCAAATTTACAATACGATGATGGTGTGTTAGCGAATGCGTTCTATTTCTATGATACTTATGAATTAGGTTATGCCCACGGGACTCGTTTTGATGTTGGAACTGGATTTGATGTAGTATCTGCATCCGTGAAAATTTTATCTGAAGGTGATGAATATTGGCCATGGCCAGATGCTTCACATGGCCCTGTTCGGGTTATGATTTTTGATGACAATAACGGTATCCCCGGAAATCTACTGCACGAAGAAGAAGCAACTGCAATGGATGGCTGGGCTACAATTCATCCAAATACAACAGGTTTGAGTGGTTCGTTTCATGTTATTGTATCACACGCTGAGGGATGGGCTGACCCTGAAGGATTTGGTATAGATGGTTTTGTAGATTATCCCGATAATATGATGACATTAAACGGTGATGGAACGTGGTATTCTGGAGATATTCTTGCTTATGGTGGAGATTATATGATTGCCTGTCAAGTATTTGCTTATGGTGGACTTGGTGTTGTTGAGTTTGACAATAATTTACCAACAACACAAATTAGCAATATTTCAACTGCAAATTCTGTTCATGATGGTTCATTAAATGGGCAACATAGTGTTGAATCACACCCATATTATATGAATACTGAAAACTCACGAGATTTACAATCGTTTGATATTTACAGAGATGGAGAATTAATAGCAAATGTTGCCTCTGATATAAACGAATATCACGATGCACCACTTACTAATATGACAGAGTATTGCTACACTCTAATTTCAATTTATGATGAGGGAAATTCTGAAGCATCTGACCCAGTTTGTGCAACGCCTAATTCAGGACCACCCGCATCTGACTTGATTGCAACCGATTTAGGTGGAAACATTGGTCTTGAATGGACGAGTGCTCCAAGTCAAGATGTAATTGATTATCAAATTTATCGAGATGGTGAAAATATTGGCAACACAACTGAAAACTCGTATGTTGATTCGGCAGATATAATTGCAGGTGTTGAATATTGTTACGATGTTCGTGCAAATTATGCCTCTGGTGAGACATTCCCAACTAATACTGCGTGTGCAATTTATATTTTAGATCCACCTATTGGTGTGATGGCAGAAGGTGATAATGATGCTCAGAATATTACAATTTCATGGAATGCACCCGGTACCGAAGGTTCGGGAGAAACAATTGAAGACCCATTATTTGTTACAGGCGTACCATTTGAAGCATTTGGTTCAACCGATGGATTTATAGATGATTATGATGAGGAATGTCCTTATACTGGAAGTACTTCTCCAGATGTTGTTTATATGTGGTCAGCATCTCCTGGAGATTACAATTTAGATATTTGTGATTCAGATTATGATACAAAAATCTATTTGTATAATGAGAACCAAATAAATGTGGGTTGTGAAGATGATTCATGTAATGACCCTGATGGAAATCCATATCGTTCAAACTTAAATGTAACTATTACTGAGGTGGGAACTTATTATGTTATTGTTGATGGATATGGTGGTCAATTTGGCAATTATCATCTCACTATTGAAGAAGGATTTTTATTGAGTGAAAACAATGAGCCACAACCACCCAAAGATGGTAGTAATATTGTGGATTATGTGAGTCCATCACCCAATGAAAACACACATCAAACACGAGAATTACTTGCATATCGAGTATATCGAGATGGTGAATTATTAATTGAAGTTGATACAAATACATTTGAATATGTGGATGACTTATCTGAACATGATATAATGTATTGTTATACCGTAAAATCTGTGTATGATGATGGGGAGTCTATAACTTCAAATGAATCTTGTGCAGAGTGGATTTTGCCACCTGCAACTGATTTTGCAGTAGTTGGAACCAACGGACAAGTTGAATTATCATGGGTTTCTGCAAGTGTAAATGCAATATCGTACACAATCATGAAAGATGGTGTCGAATTAGCAGTAATCACAGATACATTTTATAATGATAGTGCAACCATTCCAGGTACTGAATATTGTTACTCAGTAACTGCAAATTACGATATCGGTAATTCCGACTCAACTGAAGAAGCATGTGCTATGTGGGAAACCTTACCTCCAGCAGATGTGACAGCAGTCGGTGGTGATGGTGTAGTGCATGTTGAATGGACAGACCCACCCGATGGTGGAACTGGCGGGATTGGTGATGAATGCATAACGGAAACAGGAACTCCAGGATATTTAGATTGTATGAATTTATGTTTTGATGAAGGATTATTAGGTTGGTTAGGTGATGGTCTTTGTGATGATGGAACCTGGGGAGTCTATTTTAATTGTGATGAATGGAACTGGGATGAAGGCGATTGTGCACCAGGTGTTACCGAATATAATCATGATTTAAATGCAAAATCGTTTGTGGAAAATAATCAGCAAACATCTCCAAATATGCGTTCATTAATTGGGTTTGATATTTATAGAGATAATCAATTAATAGCCTCTATAGATGCAAATATCTATGAATATGATGACACAGCTGTTGAAAATCTAACTAACTATTGCTACACTATTGTTGGTGTATATGATGAGGGTGAATCTGAACATTCTGATGAGGCGTGTGCTACTCCAATTCCGGGTGTTGCTCCGTCTAACTTATTTGCAATTGGTGAAGCTGGAGATATTAACCTTGAGTGGATAGCAGGTTCAGTAGGAGTAATTGAATATATCGTCTATCGTGATGGTGCTCAATATGCAACTGCAAATGATAATATGTTTACAGATACTGAAGCTGAACATGATGTGGAATATTGTTATATAGTTTCAGCAATGTATCCATCAGGAGAATCTCTACCGACCAATGAAGCTTGTGCAATGTGGGTTCTAGCTGCACCATTAACGGTTTCAGCAGTGGGTGGTAACGGATTTGTGCAAATAGACTGGACAGAACCGGGTGTTGCTACATGTGCAAATGAAGTGATTCCATCACTTCCTTTTACAGCACTTGGTTCAAATGTAGGTACTGGAAATGATTGGTTAGTTCAAGGGTCTGAAGGTGAAGACTATGCATATTTGTTAAATGTATCATCTCCAATGGTAATTACCGCAACATTGTGTAGTCCAAACACGCTGTATGATACTAAACTTGAAATTTTCACAGCGGACCAAGAATGCAATGAAACTACTACAGGTTACTATATTGATGACTTTACGTGCAATGATTCACCTGTAGGAGGTTTAGCATCAACACTTGAAAATGTAAGTTTAGATCCCGGTCAATATTATATTGTTGTTGATGGTTATGGTGGCAATACGGGTGATTTTGAAATTACAGTTACCCAAACTGGATTAACAGCATCTTCACCTAATGATATTCATGAATCAATTGCAATGGAATCTGAAAAATCAGAAACTGATATTCCGTTTGAAAACTGGCTAATTGCTGACGGTTCATATAACACAAATGAATCACGTGATTTAACCGGATTTGATATTTACAGAGATGATACCTTTATTGTTTCTGTTGAACCCAATATATATTCATATACTGATTTAGGATTAGAAAATGGAACTGAATATTGTTATTTCATTATTGCGACCTATGATGAAGGTGATTCTCAACCTACTCCTGAAGTATGTGCTTCTCCAGATGCTGGACCAATGTGCCCGCCAGAACAACTTTCTGTAATAGGTGAAAATGGAGCGACTGAGATTCATTTGGATTGGAATGCTCCTGATCCACTTTGTGAAGATGGAGGTGGAAATGGAGGTGGCGATGGTGACATTGGTACCGAGTGTGAAGGATGTGATGCTGAAGAATGTGTTTATGATTGTGAATTACAATGTGTGGACGCAAATACTGCATATTCTTGGATTGGTGATGGATTCTGCGATGACGGTGAATGGGGTATGTATTTGAATTGTGCTGAATTTGAATTTGATTATGGTGATTGTGATGGTGAATTGCAACATCAAGAACATAAAGAATTCTACACTGTACAAGAAGAACCTGTTCGATTAAATGGATTCTCTATTTATCGAGATAATGTTCAAATTGCAGAAATAGCACCAGAAATTACAGAGTATGATGATGGAGATGTTGGATTTGGAACTGAATATTGTTATAAAGTGAAAGCAATTTACGACGAAGGTGAATCTAATCCAACAAATACTGAATGTGCATCACTAACTGATCCTGCTGATTTTTCATTTGTACAAATAGGTTCAGGAAATGTTGAATCTGCTGGAACGATTACAGTTTCCATCGATTTAGAAAATCAATTTGAAGTTGCCGGATTCCAATTCAATATTTCTGATACACCTGATTTATTAACTACTATTTCAGCAAATACTACAGATAGAACAGAAGGGTTTACAGTTGAGTTTAACGAACAACCTGATGGCTCGGTAATTGTTGTTGGTTTTAACATGATAGGTGGGGTAATAGAAGTGGGAACAGGTTCTATTTTAGAATTAACATTCCAATCATCATCTGTTTTAGAAGTTTCAGAGGTAAATTTAAGTATATCTGAGTTCTATTTGGGTGATGAAGTTGGGGGTGATATTCCTGCTTTTGCAAATGATGGTATAGTGACTATTTCCCCTGCAGGTGCATCTACATTGACTATTGATTCAACTGAATTTGAGGTAGGGGGGCAAGGTGAAGTATCTGTTTCATTAACAAATGAAATAGATATTGCAGGATTCCAGTTAAATTTAACTGATTCTCCAAACCTATTAAGTTATGTTGAGGTTGCAGTTACTGAACGAACTGCAGATTTTATGGTAACTGCAAATGAAATTGACAATGTTATTACCCTTATTGGTTTTGACATGAGCGGTAGTACTATTACTCCGGGGGAAGGACCAATTGTAACCTTTACATTTAATGCGAACACATCAGGTGAAGCAGTGTTAGATATGTCCTCAGTCATTTTATCTGACAGCGAAGGATCTCCTGTAGCAGTTATTTTAGAATCAGGGAATGTTACTGTTAATGATGAACCATCTGCCCCAGAATTAACTCATTTTACTGATTTACCAACATCAACTGGTGAATCCTCACTTATTATAGTACAAGATGCTCTTGGTCTTGAAGTTGGTGATGAAATTGGGTTATTTGATAATAATGGGCTTGATACAACTACATCTGCACCAGCAGAGTGTAGTGAAACATCTTATGGTCCAATTTTAGTTGGCGCTGGTGTTTGGACTGGCGAACAAATTGAAATTGTAGGTATTGGAGCATTGGACTTATGTGAATTTTCTGGTCCACAGTTAGCTGGTTATGTTGATGGGAACCCAGTTTCATATAAAGTTTGGAAGACAAACGAAGATGTTGAGTATAATGCAGAAGCAAGTTATTCATCAGGAAGTGGTAACTGGGGTGAACTTGTAACAGCCGTTTCAATGTTAGAAATTGTAACAAATATAACTCTTGAATTGTCTGTTGAAGCATTTACAATGAACATGATTTCCTTTAATATTGAAGCTGAAGATATGACGTCTTCCACAGTATTAGCAGATGCAGATATACTTATGGCAAGAAATGACGCGAGCGAGTTTTACGTACCATCCTTTGGTGTTGATCAAATAGGCACCT
>CAYNTS010000038.1:0-21153 GCA_964400495.1 uncultured bacterium
GGGGGGCAGGTCAGGCAAGTAAACATAAAAAGGGAGCTAACAGCTCCCTTTTTTTATCAAAAAATATAAGTATAAATTAAGAGTTTAAAGGTTCTTCATAGAATTGACAAGCAACAAAATGATTATTTGCAATATCTTTTAGTTGAGGAACCTCTTTGGAACATTCCTCTTTTGCAATAGGACAACGAGTTCTAAAACCACACCCACTTGGTTTTGCTAAAGGAGAAGGAACATCGCCTTTCAGTACAATACGTTTTCTATTTTGTCTATCAACAGGATCAGGGATTGGTACAGCTGATAGTAAGCTTCGAGTGTACGGGTGTTGAGGATTATGGTACACATCATCAGAATATCCTACTTCTGCTAAATTACCAAGATACATAACACCAATTCTATTTGAAATATGCTCAACAACCGATAAATCGTGAGCAATAAAAATTAATGATAAATTGAACTCTTCTTGTAAATCCATCATTAAATTAATAACCTGTGCCTGAATAGAAACATCCAATGCTGAAACAGGTTCATCCGCAATAATCATGCGAGGTTCAGTAGCTAAAGCACGAGCAATTCCAATACGTTGACGTTGTCCACCTGAAAATTCATGAGGGTATCGTGTTGCTTGTTCTTCGGAAAGTCCAACTTTATTTAGCAGATATGCTACTTTTTCTTTCTTTTCTTTTTCAGAAAGAGTAGTATGTAAATCCAATGGTTCTTGAACAATATCACCAACCAACATACGAGGATTCAAAGAAGAAAATGGATCTTGAAAAATCATTTGAATTTGAGGTCGATAATGATTCATTTCCTTTTTACTTAAAGAAAGTAAATCAATATATTCTCCATTATTTTCAAGGAATACTTGACCAGACAATTCAACATCAGGTGCTGTAAGACGAAGTACGTTTATTAGTGCTTTTCCAACTGTAGATTTACCGCACCCAGATTCACCGACAATACCTAAAATTTCACCTGGATAAACATCAAATGAAATGCCATCAACTGCTTTTACTTCAGTTACTTTGCGTTGAAAAATTCCACCAAAAATTGGGAAATGGACATGTAAATTTCTAATCTTTAGTATAGGTTTTGTTGCCATTAACTTTTCTCCTCAAGTAAATGACATCGAACTTGGTGTCCACTTGCAACATCCATTAATTCAGGTTCAACAGATTCACACTTATCAATTTTATCGTCACAACGAGTACAAAACTTGCATCCAATAGGCATATCTAAAATTGGTGGCACCATACCCCTAATTGCTTGAAGTCTATTAAGTTTTTCACCTCCAGGTGATGGAATAGAATGCATTAATCCTTTTGTATATGGGTGTTGTGGGTTTGCAAATAATTCATCAATTGGAGCAATTTCTTGAATTTTACCCCCATACATAACAATAACCCTATCGCACATTTCAGCCACAACTGCTAAGTCGTGAGTAATCAAAAGGATAGCAGCCTCTTCTCTAGTTCTTTGCATTTTTACCATTAACTCAAGAATTTGAGCTTGAATTGTAACATCTAATGCAGTTGTGGGTTCATCTGCAATTAGTAATGCTGGATTACATTGAAGAGCCATTGCAATCATTACACGTTGTCGCATACCACCTGAAAATTGATGAGGATAATCTTTCATCCTATTTTTGGCATCAGGAATTCCAACTGCTTCCAATAAAGCAATACTTCGTTCTGTTGCTTCATCCCAAGATATTTCTTCGTGTTTAATTAATACTTCATTCATTTGTACATCAATTTTGAATACAGGATTTAATGAAGTCATAGGTTCTTGGAAAATCATTGCTACATCTTTACCACGATAATTACGCATTTCTTCATAAGATAGATCTAATAAATTAGTATCTTTGTAAAGAATTTCTCCATTGACAATTTCGCCAGGAGGGTTCGGTATAAGTCGATTAATAGAAAGTGATGTAACAGATTTACCAGAACCCGATTCTCCAACAATACCTAGAACCTCACCTTGGTAAATATCAAATGATACTCCATCTACAGCTTTTGCAGTTCCAGCTTCTGTATAGAAATACGTTTTTAAATCTTTTATTTGAAAAAGTTTTTTACTCGACATTAACGTAACCTCGAATATACTTTTGGATCAAATGCTTCTCGAACACCTTCACCGATAAATGTAATAAGTAATAATGTGATAAATGTTGCACTCATTGGCGAAACAATTAGCCACCAATAACGAATATCTGATATCCCTTGACCTACAATTTCACCCCATGATGGTGTTGGTGGAGCTAACCCAAACCCTAAAAAATCTAATGAAACTAATGATGATATGTATCCGATGATTGCAAATGGTGCAAAAGATATAATAGGTGTTAAAGCATTTGGTAGAATATGTTTAAACATAATTCGTCTATTATTAGCACCCATTGAAACTGCAGCTGAAACATAGTCTTTTGCTTTTTCTCTGTAAAATTCACCACGCATATAATATGTCATACCAACCCAACCGAAACATGAAAGAATTCCGACCAATAACCAAAAACTTGGTTGCATAACAGAGCTTATAATTATCATTGTGTAGAGAAACGGAATAGAAGCAAATATTTCAATAAATCGTTGTCCGAAAATATCAAATTTTCCACCAAAGAATCCAAGAGTTGCTCCAATTGTTATTCCAATTAAATAGGCAAAAAATGTAACAACTAATGCAAAGGAAATAGAAATATTAAACCCATAAATTAAGCGTGCAAATACATCCCTTGCCCTGTTGTCGGTACCAAACCAATGTTCGGAAGAAGGAGTATGAGGTGGTTCACCATCTAATTCACTCATAAGTGATTCATTTGGATGGAATGGATAAAATGGCATCAATACCCAATTCCCATCTTCATTTCCACATGTATCATTAAGCTCCCTGTAGTTTGCTTCACCATATCCTTTTTGATTAAATGTATCTGCAGAATGGTATGATAATAAAGGAAAATAAAGTTCATCGTTATAACTAACAATCAATGCTTTATTGTTAATGAAAATTGGATTCAAAAATGAGAGTAAATATAGAGTTGTTAAAATGATAAATGAGTAATAACCACGTTTCATTGTTTTAAATTTGCGAATTCTTTTTTGAAGAATTGAATGTGAATTGGTTTTTTTCTTAAATATCATTACTTAAACCGTATCCTTGGGTCAATTGCTGCATAACACATATCCGAAATTAAATTCCCTAATAACCTAATAACTGTACCAATAACCATAAAACCCATTACAACAGGGTAATCTCGTTGAATTACAGCCATATAACTCATCATTCCAATACCATTGATATTAAAAACTCGTTCAATTAAATATGAACCTGCAAGCCAAACTCCTATTAAACCACCGATTCCTGTAGCAAGAGGAATAAGTGAGTTTCTTACTGTATGAAAGAATACCACTCTTTTTTCCGAAAGACCTTTAGCAAATGCAGTTCTAACATAATCTTGACTCAAATTTTCTAAAAGCGAGTTTTTCATTAACACTGTCAAAGATGCAAATGCTCCAACCATATATGCAATTACTGGTAGAACTGTATGGTGAATTTGATCTTGAACTTTCTCCCAAAAAGTAAAATATTCAAAATCTTCTGAACGAAATTCACCTAGAGGAAATACATCCCAAAAACTTCCTCCACCAAAGTAAACTAAAAGCATTGCTCCCAAAATAAAGCCGGGAGTTGAATATCCAATAAATACAATTGTACTTGAAATTGCATCAAATTTTGAGCCATGTTTGAGGGCTTTAAATATTCCCAATGGGATACACACCATGTAAGATAGAATAAAACTAATTAAACCAAAGTATGCAGAAATATGAATACGCTCTTTAATAAGATTCCAAACTGGTTCAGCATAGGTATATGATTTACCAAGATGTCCAGTGAGAATACCCTGAAATGCAGTTCTAAATATTTTTAATGTAACAACACCCTCATCATTTATATTTGACAGCTCTATTTTCCAGGGTTTTTCAAATTCATCATTGTTATTTATAATTGGTTCGTTGTTTACAAAACTAATATCTATGTTTTGCCGAGCAGATAAGCGATGTTGGATTTGGGTTTGACCATTTTCTAATTTAATTCTATACTGATTTATTTCCTTTGGCCAAACACCAAGCCAAATTAAATAGCGAATAGGACCTGGTTTATCTAATCCGAAAAATTCTTTGAGCCGTTGAACCGAATCTTCAGGTAATTCAGCTAGGCCTGATTCAGATGTGCCTCCACTTGCGCCCCCCTCACCACCGGCCATGAGAGCTGCTTGTGCTTTTAGCAATTCTTGTTCGAGTGGTCCTCCTGGGACTAATTGCAAAATAGTGAACACAAGGACTGTTATCCCAAGAAATGTTGGAACCATTAATAATAACCGTCTAATTATGTATTGAGTCATTTAACTTATTTCTTTAGTTGGTATCTGTACTCAGTTTCCACATACGGGAATGTAATAGAATTATCTTTTTTAGCTTTTTCTACTTGTTTTGCTAATTCTGGTTCATACCACCAAGATGACATTGTTGAATACCAATCCCCTGAATAACCAATTACGTCTTCAGGCATACCAAATTTATTCCAATAGGCACATCGAATTGTGTAAGGTGCTCCCCAACCATGGGCATAGGGAACCATTTCATTAAGAATACTATCAATTCTTTGAAGTGCTTCTGTTCTATCATTTGAATTAAACATTTCATTATATGCTTTAGAAATTTTGTCTATTTCTGCATTTTTTACACCAGTAATATTTGTTGTACCTGGGATGTCAGCCATTTCTGATCCATAATGTTTGTCAGGACCTGGAAATAAAGGCATTGTCCATGATTGGTAGTGAATGTCAAAATCCCGTTCATTTAGTACTTTTTTAAACATAGTTTGACTTGTTACATATTTTAAATTCATTTTAATACCAACTTTAGCTAAGTCTTCTTGAAATGGTGTAAAAATACGCTCATAAGATTGGGCAATTCCAAAATCAACTTCAAAAACATTACCATCTTTTACAAGCCATCCTTCGCTATTTCTTTCTGTCCAACCTGCTTCAGAAAGTAATTCAACTGCACCTTCAGGGTCGTAAGTATAAAGTTCATTATTTTGGTTTTCATACGGACCACCAGGGAAGAATGATTTCAAGGGAACATATTCACTAAAGAATAATTTTTCAATCAACTGATCCCTGTTCCAAATTTTTGCAAATGCTTTACGTATTCTAATATCATTAAACGGTTCACGTCTCATGTTAAATGCTAAACCTGAAGTACCTTTTGGTTTATAATTATATACTTTTTTCTTTTGAATTAATCCACGATGGAGAAAATCAAATTCAGTATCTGCTACATCAAATTCTTCAACCCACCATTGAGCACGACCAACAGTGTAATAATCAAGTTCGCCTTTTTTGAATTTTTCCAATGTTAAACGGTCGTCGTTAACAATCACAAATTTTAGCTCATCAAAATTATAGCCACCAATATTACGTTCATAATCTCTTTGCCACCAGTCACTTCTACGAACTAATGTAAGTGATTTACCTTTTCGCATTTTATCTTTTACAAAAGTATATGGTCCACTTCCGGGCATCATATCAAAGTGAAATATTTCAAGATATTCTTCAGCTGTTAAATCAGCAATAATATGGGAAGGGAAAATTTGCATATTCCAACCAAAATCCAAGAAATTTTTAAAATGTTTTTCTTTTGAAGAAACCTCAACTATGTATTTACTAATTGCTTTTGGTACTGTATATTTTCCAAATGTTACTTGTAGTCTAGGTTCCAAAATACCTTCATTCATATACAAATGATATGTAGAAACTACATCTTCGGCAATTACCGGCTTACCATCAGACCATCTAGCATTTGGGTCAATTCTAAATTGAAAAGTACGCCCATCATTTGTAATTTTCCAATGGGTAGCAAGTCCTGGTACAATTTTACCTTCTTCAGAATCATAGCCAATTAAGGTTTCATAACAAAAGATGGATAACATCCACACAATTTCAGAAGCAGAATCTTTTCCAATAGGACGCAATGTTGCAGGAAATTCTGTGAATCGCATTGTAAATCGTCCACCTTTTTTAGCATTTGGGTCTCCGTCAGGATCTGGAGCAAATGTTTCAAACCCCAAATTGCTAGCAATTTCTTCGAATCCATTTCCACCCATTTCAGCGGAAATGCTTGGGTCTGATCCTAGAGGGGTATCAAATTGTTTAATTGAAATTGGCTTAGTTCGAAGTGCAATAGGAGTTGAATTTCCACTATCACCACAACCAATGAAAAATGATCCAACAAAAGTCAGTGTAAGAAGATAAAATTTGAATTTCATTTTATTAACCTTAAAATTAATGATATAGAATTATTGTAAATAACAGCCCATAATTTACAGGAATAAATACATCACACCATCAAAAAAATGTAAAATAATTTATTCTCTATTTATAGTTGTGTACTGAATTGATGTTGTAAATTAGCGGTCTATTTTTAAGGCAAAATGAGAGCATTATGGAATTAAAACAATTATTAAATAATATCCAAACTGAGGCAGAATGGATTGGACTTCGTGAAGTTAGGGAATCTTCAACCTACCATATTGTGCGAGATGGCAAACCACAAGCAAATCATACAGGAATCTCTCACGGTGTTATGGTTGAGGTGCTATTCAAAGGACAATTTGGATATTATGGAACACAAAATTTAACTACTGATGGTGTGCAAAATGCTGTCAACCAAGCACTAAAACAAGCTAAGCTAGCATCTAAATATTCAATTTTCTCTTTTGATCAATCTGCACGACCTGTTGCAGTAGGTGAATATCAATCTCCATTCAAACTTGATAGAAAATCTATGACTGCTGGCGAAATTAATGCATTACTAGTTAAAGCAAATAACACACTCAAAATTTCGGATAAAATTGTTAGTGTTAATGCGAATTGTATTTTTGTTGAAACAGATTTCAATTATGTCTGCTCAAACGGAAGTGATGCACATCAATCTTTTTTGATGTCTGATGCATATTACTCAGCAACAGCACAAGAGGGGGCAATTACTCAAACTCGATCAAATGGAGGTCGAGGGGGACTACAGATTGGACTTGAATTATTAGATGAATACAAATTACTATCTGAATGCCATACTACTGCTGAACAAGCTATTGAACTTCTTTCAGCTGAGGATTGCCCTACAGAAACTTCTTCACTAGTTTTGGCACCCGATCAACTGATGTTACAAATCCACGAAAGTATTGGTCATGCACTTGAAATCGATAGAATATTAGGTGATGAACGAAACTATGCTGGATTTAGTTTTGTTCGACCAAAGGACTTTGGAACTCTACAATATGGTTCAAAACTTTTAAATGTTACTTTTGACCCAACCATTCCAAACGAATTGGCATCGTATGCTTTTGATGATGGTGGATTAAAAGCACAAAAGGAATATATAATTAAAGATGGTTTGCTTGTTCGTGGATTGGGTGGCAGAGAAAGTCAAATTCGTTCGGGACTCGATGGGGTTGCGAACTTTAGGGCTAGCAATTGGAACCGTGCACCAATTGATAGAATGGCGAATTTGAATGTAGAACCCGGCGATTCTTCGTTTGATGATATTATTTCTAATACCGAGCGTGGTGTGTATATGGAAACCAATCGTTCATGGTCAATTGATGACTATAGAAATAAATTTCAATTTGGTGCAGAATATGGAAAACTCATTGAAAACGGGAAATTCACAAAAACAGTGAAAAATCCAAATTACAGAGGTATTTCAAATCCATTTTGGAATAGTTTGTCCATGGTTGGAAATAAAAAATCATTTGGTGTTTATGGTACGCCCAATTGCGGTAAAGGTGAACCCAATCAGGTGATTCGCGTAGGACATGCCTCGCCCGTATGTCGTTTTGATAATATAGAAATTTTTGGTGGAGCATAAACTATGAAAGAATATTTTTTCAATTTATCTGATAAAGTAATGAACCAATTACAAGATGGCGAACATTTAAAACTAAGCTTTAGTGCCGAGAATAGTCAGTTTATTCGTTTCAATAATGCAAAAATTCGTCAAACAGGATTGGTAGATGATATGGATATGTCTATTGAGTTCATTTCTGAAAAACGAATTATGAGTTGTAGTATCACACTGACTCAAAATATTGACAAAGATTTTGAAAATATTTTGTTTGAAATTGATTCAATGCGGGGACAAATACTTGCGTTACCAGAAGATCCCTATATTGTCTTTCCTGAAAATAAAGGGTCAAGTCAAGAATCGTACCATGGGAATTTATTGCCTTTTGAGGATGCTGTTAATGCACTTACTCCAGCAATTGAAGGTGTCGATTTAGCAGGGATTTGGGCATCTGGTCGAATATTTGTGGGAAACTCAAATTCAGCAGGTCAAAAGCATTGGTTTGCAACGGATTCATTTTCACTTGATTATTCACTAATAACTCCTGATGAAAAAATGGTTAAAGCAACATTTGCTGGGAAAGATTGGAATCAAGAAAAGTATGAGTCTTTTATGTCTGATTCAATTAATAAACTCAAAATGATGGAAAAAACAGCAGTAAAAATCAAACCTGGGAACTACCGAACTTATATTGCATCAGCAGGGGTGAGAGATATTCTACAAATGTTTTCTTGGAATGGAATTAGTGAAGCATCTATTCAACAAGGACAGTCTGCTTTTGGTAAAATGATAAATAATAATGTTAGTTTGTCACCTCTGTTCAATGTTTATGAGAACTTCAAACATGGTTCAATTCAACGATTTAATGGAAATGGTGAAATTGCACCAGAACTTTTACCCCTCATTGAAAAGGGCAAACTTCAAAATACATTGGTAAGTACCCGAACGGCTAAAGAATATAAAAAAGAATCCAATTTTGCAGGTGATGGTGAATATATGCGTGCTTGTGAAATGGGAAGGGGTTCGCTTGCATTAGATGATATTTTGAAAGAAATTGGCACAGGTATATTCTTAGGGAATCTTCATTATCTAAATTGGAGTGACAATATTGGTGGTCGCATAACAGGTATGACACGTTATGCATGTTTTTGGGTAGAAAATGGTGAGATTGTTGCCCCTATTGAAAATATGCGATTTGACGATAGTTTGTATAATATTTTTGGTGATGAATTGGAAGCTGTTAGCAATACATTGGATTTTCATCCCGATATTGATACCTACGGTGGGCGTGAGTTAGGTGGAATCCACTGTCCTGGTATATTACTAAAATCGTTTGCATTAACGCTTTAGAGTAGAAAGTAAAAAGTGGAAAGTAGAAAAATAAATATGAAAATTGGTAAATTAGTAACTATGTTAATTGCTTTTGGTTTTTTTATTTTAGCATGTACACCACCTGCAATTCAGGTTAAATTAGAAAACAAGACTCCTAATAAAGTGAAGTCTGTTGAAGTTATTCCTTATCCAAATAATGCTGATGTTTTTTACCTTGAAAATGGATTGGAAGTATTATCAATTCAAAATAATTCTTCTCCAATGGTTGCGTTAAATATGACTATTCGAGTTGGTTCAGCATTCGAAGACTATAGCACATCTGGAATGTCGCACATGCTAGAACATTTACTTTTTAATGGAACAGAAACTCGCACTCAAGATGAACTGTATGAAGAGACTGACCTTGTGGGTGCTTACAGCAATGCATTTACCGGAAAACAATTTACCGATTTCATTTTTCTCTTACCTTCTGAGTATATTGAACAGGGAATGGATATTCAGCAGGATATGATTTTTCACTCAGTTATTCCACAAGAAAAATTAGAAAAAGAACGGGGGATAGTGATTGAAGAAATCCGTAAAGACCGAGATAGTGAATCTTATGATGTGCAAAATTTCTTTGATAGAATGAACTTAGGAAGTTTAGGAGCTGGGCTCCCAACTCTAGGAACAATAAGCACAATTGAGCACATGAATAGGGATGATATTTTTAAATTTTACAAAAACCACTATGTACCAAATAATATGATTTTAACTGTAATTGGTAACTTTGATTCAGTACAATTAAAACCATTACTAGAACAATATTATGGGGATGAATCACCTAAACCTGTTCTGCAAAACCCAATTGAAAAAAAACAATTTAATAATGGGCAAATGGCAACCAATATTGATTATCAGCAAGTCATTAAAAGTTATATTCAAATAGTATATAATTTTGAATCAAGTAGTTTAAATAAACAAATTGGTGAGATTTCTAAACGATTAATTTTATATTTTATGAGAGAACAAATTTCCCCTCTTTTTATAGAAAATAAACTCTCATTTTCAGTTACTAATGATGGTGAAATCCCCCTATTAATTGTTGAGTTTACGACTACAGATAAAAATAATCTACCTGCACTTTCAGAAAAAATCCAATTTGCAATCTCAGATTTTATTCACAATTTTAAGAATAATACCGATAATTCGAATAAAATTGAACAGTGGGTTACTGAAAACCAAGTTGAAGATTTTGCTTATTTAGATCAACCTCACTATTATGCTATGATGAAAGCATCTGACCTTGCCCAAGGTGGTGGAAAGTGGATTGTGGAACAGGATTATTATTTGAATAATATTTCATTTGATGATCTGGTATTTACTATTGAATCTCTCACGAATTTTAATCCGTTACATATTAATATGGTATTACCAAAACAGGCTACTAATGATGAAATTGAAAATAATCAAATGGAGTACAACAAATCTATTTTACCATCAGGGGCAACACTTATTACTGCATCGGGTGGAGGTTCACCAATGTTTGGTATGCATGTAATGATAAAAAATAGAAATTTCATTGAAGGAATGCTAACGGGTGGTGCTGAAATACTTCACACATTATTAGATTCAGGTACGGATGAATATTCATCTGAAGAATTGAAAGCCGAACTTGGTAAAATAGGTGCACAAATTAAATATGTGGATATGGGATTTATCCCCTATGATAATTATTACAATTCACCAGAGTATGGGTATATTCGATTTGAATGCTTAGAAAAAGATGCTAAACGGGGTATTAAATTACTAACTCACATGATGTCTAATACCATTTTAAATAAAGAAAATGTAGGTGATGCAGTATCGCAAGCTATGGGGAAATTGCAAATGCAGAGACATTCAAGTAGAAGTGCAATTTCTGATACATTTTGGAAATTATTCTTAGGAGAAAATAACTCAATTACGCAAAAAGTAAGTGGAAGTAGTGAATCCGTATCATTAATTAATTTTGAAAAATTAACGCAACTACAATCAAATTATTTTTCACCTGAAAATTATATAATTACTATTTCTTCCAATATTTCACATGAAGAATTAGTGAACATATTTAATTCAATTTGGACAACCACCAAAGAACCTGCTGATAGAATTGTTGAAACGATTATACCTCAATCACAGTTTCAAGAAAAAGTGGTAGAACTAGGGAAAGAACAATCTCAAATCAAACTTGGTTATACATTTAAAATTGACATCGATGATAAACCAGCATTTTCTCTCATGACTGATATTCTTTCCTATCGAATGATGATGGATTTACGCGAAACTCAAGGGTTAGCATATTCCATAGGATTAAGTGAAGGTTACGAAGGGAATACTGCTTGGCTAGTTGCTTCAATTGGGACGGGTGTTGAAAATATTGACAAGGTAATAAAAGGGTTGAAATCATATTTTAATCCTGAAAAATTATCGGAAGTTACTCAAGAAGAAATTACTCGAACGGTTAACTCAAACAAGGGTGCATATATGCGTAGGAATTTAACCCGTATTGGTCAAGCATTTTACATGGGATACTATGAATATTTTACTGGTGATTATGAAAATGCTTTGGATAGATATTCAAATCAAAATGATATTTCTGTTCAAGATATTCAACAAATTGCTGAAAAATATTTACATCTTCCCGAAAATCATACAATTGTAATAACAAAATAATAGGAAAATATGAAAGCAATTTTAAAAACTAACAAGGGTGAAATTAATATAGATTTATTTGATGATAAAACACCTATTACTGTAGCAAACTTTGTAAATTTATCCAAAAATGGATACTATGATGGACTAAAATTTCATCGAGTTATAAATGATTTTATGATTCAGGGTGGATGCTCACAAGGAACAGGTACTGGTGGTCCTGGGTACAATTTTTCGGATGAATTTCATCCTGATTTGAAACATGATAGACCAGGGATTTTATCTATGGCAAATGCAGGCCCAGGAACAAATGGAAGTCAATTTTTTATCACCCATATTGAAACACCTTGGCTTGATAATAAACATACAGTTTTTGGTGCTACGGATGAAAAAGATCAGGAAATTGTTGATAGTATTACACAAGGTGATATTATTGAATCAATTACCATTGAGGGTGAATTACAAACCGATCCTAGATTACAAGCAGTCATTGATAATTGGAATGAAATTTTAGGGTATTAAATGAAAAATAAATTAATTCTTCTTATTTTGTGTTCAACAATTTTTGCTTCTAGCGAAATTTACGAGCACAATATTCAATTAAACATTAAACCTAAAACACATGAGATTAATGTGACCGATTCTTTTATGATTGGGACTGATTCCAAAATGTGGGAATTTCATTTGTCGAACCAACTAAAAGTCGAATCAATATCAATAAGTGGAAAGGAAAAATCATTTTCAATATTGGAAGCTGATGAGGACTTTGGCGGAGGGTTTACAAAATACACAGTTAAACGTGGGTGGTTTGCAAAAAATATTACAACCATTGAAATTCAGTATGGGGGAGTTTTATTTCAAGATACTGAAGATGCCAGTTTTAGCCGTGAAAAAATAGCCATGGAAATTAATGCAACTATATCTGAAAAAGGAGTTTTCCTTTCTCCAAGTGCAGGATACTACCCAATGGCAAATGAAGTATTGGTTTATTTTACAACATCTGTAAAACTACCCGATGGCTGGTCAGCAGTTTCTGAAGGTAAAGTGTTGAATTCAAATGAAGCAGAAATTATTACAACTGAATTTAAAACAGTACACCCAGTTGAAGGTATATTTATCACTGCAGCAAAGTGGGATGTTCAAAAACAACTGCATAATGATGTGGAATTTTACACCTACTTTTTCCCAGAAGATTCATCACTAGCAACTGATTATCTCCAAAAAAGTATGGAATATGTTGATATGTATTCTGAAATGTTATCTCCATACCCCTTTTCAAAATTTGCAGTAGTAGAAAACTTTTTTCCAACAGGTTATGGGATGCCATCATACACTGTTTTAGGGCGCTCAGTCATTCATTTGCCATTTATTGTTTTCACTTCATTGGGACATGAAGTATTGCATAATTGGTGGGGTAATTCGGTAAATGTAGGCGATGGCGGAAATTGGTGCGAGGGCTTAACAACCTACCAAGCTGATTATTTATATAAACAAAATCGAAGTCCAATGTCAGGCAAACAATATCGAAAAGATATTTTGAAAGATTTCTCAGTGTATGTTAATGACGAAAATGATTTTGCTCCATCTGAGTTTCGAAGTAGAACTGATATGGCAACTCGTTCTATTGGATATGGAAAAGTTGCTATGATTTTCCACATGATTGAAGAATATATTGGTCATGATTCTTTTATGAAAGCACTGAAATTGGTCATAGAAACTGAGCAGTGGGAACATGGTACTTGGACAGAATTTATTGATGCGTTTGAATTTTCTAGTGGAAAAGACTTAATACAATTTCAAAAGGCATGGGTAGAAGAACCAGGAGTTCCATTAATTTCACTTATTGAAAGAAATGACTCCTTATTTGTTATGCAGTCTGAGCATATAAAACCAATGTGGATTCCAATAACTGTTACCCAAAACAATGGTAAATATTTCAATGGTACTGTTTATTCAAATTCTGAGCTGACATACGTAAACACAGATGGCATGATTGAAATTACAATTGATCCAGAATATCATTTAATGCGGAAACTTCATCCAGAAGAATTAGATATGACTATTCGTCAATTGCTAAGTGAATCTTCATTCAATTTTGTTGTTCCTGAAAAAACTGATGAGTGGAATAAATTGGTTGAATCGTTTAATGGGCACATTTCTGAAGAAAATATTCCACAGGTTTTAACACCAAATTCACAAATTCCAAATGCACCTATTATTTATTTAGGGGTAGTTCCAAAAAGTTTGAAAAATATCAAAGTAAATGGGACTTTAGAAATCTATGGTGATTCATTTGATGCGTATGAGCATAGCCTTGTGTGGGCATTTGAACATGAAAATAGTCATCCTGGATTAATTATTTATTCCAAACGAGCTGGTGAACTTACCCCATTAGCTCGCAAAGTACCACACTATGGCAAGTATGGATATTTAGTATTTAATCACGGAAATAATGTTGCAAAAGGGAACCACGAAACCTCTGATTCACCACTAAGGTGGAAACGCTAAGAATTTAATCTTTCTTTATATTTGTAAAACACCTTATTTTTCATCAATAAATGAATAGGGTGTTCCATGAAAACTGATACAAAAAAAGGTCATTATGCTCGATTGAGACAACGATTTCTTAAAAATGGATTAGATGGATTTCTCAATTATGAAGTTATTGAATTATTATTAAAATTAGCTGATCATCGTCGTGACCAGAAATCAACTGCAAAACGATTACTGAAACAATTTACAAATTTGAGGGGTGTTTTAGAAGCATCACCTAAACAATTATTGGAAATTGATGGAATTGGACCGTCCAATATTTTTGGACTCAAACTAATTCAAGCAACTGCAAATAGATATCTCAAAGAAAAAGTGATTGATACAGATTTTATTGCTTCCTCCAATGATGTAATCCGTTATTTGAAACACGAACTTTCGGGATGTAATAGAGAGGTATTTAAGGTTATATTTTTGAATGGTCGCAATCAGATACAAGGAATGGAAACATTATTTGAAGGTTCCCTTACTACCTCAGCAGTGTATCCACGTGAGGTTATAAAACTAATTTTAGAGAATGATTCTGCTGCGGTTATTTTTGTACATAATCATCCATCTGGAAATCCAAATCCATCACAAGATGATATTAAAATAACCAATAAGCTGAAAAAGGCATGCTCAAATATTGATGTAACAGTACATGACCATTTTATAATTGCAGGCGATGAGGTGACAAGCTTCGCCGATAAAGGACTTTTGTAGTTTATGCTAGTCCGGTTGGACCTGAAAAATCAGTAATGTTTATTCCAAATTGTTGAGCAGATGTTGACCATTTTTTACGGTCGGGAGTATTAAATATAAAATTGTAGTCAGCTGGCATCATGAGCCAATCACCATTTTCTATTTCACGTTCTAACTGACCAGCACCCCACTCGGCATAACCGAGTGCAAACCGAAATTGTTTAGGCCCACTTCCAGATTTAATATCTTCAATAACTTGCTCGTTAGATGTAATATTAAGTTTGCTAGAAATATGAAGTGAATTTTCGGAATTATAGTTGGCATCATGTAAAATCATTCCCGTACTCACACTAACGGGACCACCAAAATATACTTCGGGGTGTGGATTCATATTGACTAACCCAGTTTCTTGTAAAATATCATCTACATTAGCCGATGGAATAGGTTTATTTATGATTATTCCCATTGCTCCCTTTTCATCGTGATTACACATTAGTAAAATTGTATGTTTGAACACAGGGTCCAATAAATGTGGCATAGATATTAGGAAATGATTTTTAAAGCTTTGTCCCATGTTTCAATTTAGTGTGAAAAAAACAATTTGCAAAGATAAAATGTATTTAATTTGAAATAAATTTACGAAACAAATCCTTGTGTAACCCTGTAAATATTCCGAAATTTTGCGATATGATTTTGCATATTAAATCCAATATCTTATTACTTTTAAGCTCTATTATATTCTTTTCCTGTGCTGCTCAAGGTCCAGCTACGGGTGGGCCTAAGGATAAAAAAGGACTCGAAATAATACACATTGAACCCAGCAATCAGTCTTTACAACTAGAAAATGATACTCAGATTACCATTTACTTTGATGAGATGGTGGATCCTGTATCTGTACCTTCGTCTGTAATTATTGAAAATCAAACATATCGTGTTAAAATTAGAAGTCGAAAAATAATTATAATTCCAGAAGATGAATGGAAAAGTGAGTCCATAATTCGGGTAGATATTTCTAGAAATATTCGAGATTACCAAGGCAATAATATGCATTCACCCTATCAGTTTATATTTTCAACTGGGGAAAAAATCCCAAGAGGACGAATTGACGGAACTGTAATTAATGCAGATACAAATAAAGTTATTTTGGCTGGGTTGTTTGAATATCCGCTACTTGATTCTGCCAAATTAATTCGTAAAACTGAATGCTCTACATTTGGGAACTTTAGTTTTGACTACGTAAAACCAGGGAATTATTTTGTTGTTTGTGTTGAAGGTAATCTTGAAAATGTACTTTCTAGTATTCGACAATTTAGATATGCAATGATGTCTCAAACTAACATCTCAGTGGATGAAAATAATACACTAAATCCATTAACTATGATGTTACATAATCCCATTGAACACAAACAAATCCAATCAATTGATTTAATGAATCAAACATATGGAGTTGCAGAATTAACTGACGGGACTCAACTGAAAACATTATTGGTTACAATAAATAATGAACCATATAATGTGGGGGATTCAGTAACAATTACCCATACTTTAGAAAATAGTGTTGAAAAATATACGACCAATCCTTTTCAATTTATAATGCCTAAAATTACAGATACACTTCCCCCAGAAATTAAATCTTCAATTATTGAAAATGAGGATTTAACAATTGAGTTTAATGAACCTGTTCACTTTTTAAATTCTCAAATTTATGGACTAGTTGATTCAAATAAATATGAGTTATTACTGTCCAACAACACACCTTTAACTGCAAAAGTTATTGATATACCAGATTCAATTTCAGCAATAGAATTTGAGGCACATACCATATCGGATTATTACTCAAATTTGTTTCCAGATTCAACAATTAGTGTTTCCGTTTCAAGAAATCAAAACCAATCTGAATCAATTATCGGTGGGAACATTCTTGGTTCAATTGAATTGGAAACTCAGAGTAAAATTGGCATTGAAGCAATTAATGATGAAACAAAAATTTCTTATTTTACATCAGCTGTAAATGGAACATTCAAATTAGAAAATTTACCATCTGGGT
Organism: uncultured bacterium; assembly: GCA_964400495.1. GTDB lineage: Bacteria > Fidelibacterota > Marinisomatia > SCGC-AAA003-L08 > D37C17 > CAYNTS01. The sequence continues at coordinate 17,188 of CAYNTS010000038.1, forward strand.
TTTATTCAGTGTGGGCATTTGAAAAGTTAAATAGGTTAAATCCAAGTACCTATTTCCCAGGAACTTTCGAGCCATATCATCGAGCTTCAAAATTTGTAAAATTACCCGATTTAGTCGAAGTTAGAGCTCGATGGGATATTGAAGGAATCCATTTACAATTTGAAAACAAAATTGAGGGAAAATAAATGTACCATGTAATTTTAGCTGGCGGAAGTGGTTCACGCTTCTGGCCAAAAAGTCGGAAAAATAAACCTAAACAGTTACTCAATATTTTGGGTGAAGATACCATGATTGGTTTAACAGTAAAACGGCTGTTAAAAATGACAACTGCAGATAAGATATTAATAGTTGCATCTAAACAATTATGTACATTGATTCAATCAGAAATACGAGAAATACCTAAGCAAAATTATATTATTGAACCCAGCGGAAAAAATACTGCTCCTGCTATAGGTTTAGGAGCTCTGCATGTGTATCATCGTGACCATAACGCAGTTATGGCAGTGTATCCTGCAGACCATTTAATTGATGGCGACTCTTTTTTAGCAACTATCAAAGAGGCAGAGGAAACGGCTAGAAAAAATGCAGTACTCATGACGATTGGAATTCAGCCAACTTACCCTGCAACTGGGTACGGATATATTCAATTTGATACATCAAAAAATGGGTTATCTGATAATGTTTATAAGGTAAAAACCTTTGCAGAAAAACCTCATTTTGAAACAGCTGAAAAATTTATAAAAAGTGGCGAGTTTCTGTGGAATTCTGGAATGTTTATTTGGCAAGCAAAGTTAATTCTGCTTGAAATGAAAACTTTTATGTGTGAATTACATGATTCGCTTGACGCAATCTATGATGCACTCGGAACCGATAAATATAATATTGTTCTTGATAGAGAATGGGAATTGATTCAACCAGAAAGTATTGATTATGGAATTTTAGAAAAAGCCAAAAATGTACATACAATTAAAGCCAATTTTGAATGGAATGACCTTGGGTCTTGGAAAGCACTTTTTGATGTATTGAGTTCTGGACAAAAAAATGTAGTTGATGGGGATGTTCTTTCAATTTTATCATCCAATAATTTAGTGGTTAGCCCTCATAGGCTCACCGCAGTGGTTGGAGTTGAAAATATGGCAGTTATTAATTTGGATGATGCAACATTAGTCGTCCCACTTTCCATGGCAGAGGGTGTTAAAGATGTTGTGAAAATGCTTGAATCTATGAACAAGGATGAATATCTGTGAAACCATCTCAAATAATGTGTGAATTTGAATTACTAGCAGAGCAATTGGAAATTCGAATTGTTCAAGGAAAAGGTAATTTCAAGGGCGGATATTGTATTTTAGAGGATGAATCTGTTATTGTTGTGAACAAAAATAAACCCATTGAACATAGAATCAAATGCTTAGTACAAGCATTTTCAAATTTCAAACTAGATTCTTTATACGTGAAACCCATTTTAAGAGATTTGATTGAAAAGGAAAGAGAAACCTCTTTATTTAAGGACAATTAGGTCTTGTATGTTTGTCAAATTTACACTTACTTTACAACCCCTATTTTATAGGGAATTGTGCAGATGAAAAAAATTAATATTATAGAATTGGGCAGATGTTATAGCCCAATTCCTTCAATGGAATTGGGTGTAAAATTGTGAATTTTGGATTAAAATCCGACAGTATTATGTTGGATTTTATATTTTAGAAAGGAAATAAAATGAAAGAATATACTACAAATAATGTTATTAATATTGCGTTAGTGGGCCATTCAGCATCGGGTAAAACATCTTTGGTTGAATCAATGCTTTTCAATGCTGGAGCTGTTCATAAACGAGGGAATATTAGTGAAGGAACTACGGTTTCTGATTATAGAAAAAATGAAATTGAACATCAACATTCTATTTCACTTTCGTTATTAAATTTTGAATGGTTAGAAAAGAAATTCAATGTGTTAGATGCACCTGGATATCTTGATTTTCATGGTGAGGTAAAATCTGCCTTACGAGTTGCTGACTTTGCAGCAGTTGTTGTGAATGCTACTGAAGGTATAGAAGTTGGTACCGAACTTATTTGGGATTATGCAAAAGAAGGTGCAATCCCAAGGTTAATCATTGTGAATTTAACTGATAGAGATCAATCAAAATTTGACACTGTATTGGCATCATTACAAGAACGATATGGAAGGACTGTATTTCCATTTATGCTTCCAGTAAATGAGGGTGAAGGATTTAACCAAACTGCTGATGTTTTACGAAAAGAAATTTATACATTTAACAATGATGGGTCTGGTGATTACACAGAAGCAAAAGCTGATGGTGAATGGGGTGATAAACTAGATGGATTACACGAAGAATTGATTGAACTTATTGCAGAATCCGATGATACCTTGCTAGAAAAGTTTTTTGATGCTGGTGAACTTACAGAAGATGAACTTAGAAGCGGGTTACATGCTGCATTTCAATCAAGAAATCTTGTTCCTGTATTTTGTACTTCTGGTGAGAAAAACATTGGCGTAAAACGGGTAATGGATATTTTAGCTCGATATGCTCCTTGTGCTGGAGATTTTAGAGAAGTGTATGGTACAAAACCTGATTCAGATGAAGAAATTCATCATGGTGCGACTGTTGAAGATCATTTATCAGCAGTTGTGTTTAAAACTATAAGTGAAGAACACGTTGGTGAGTTATCATTTTTCAGGGTATATTCTGGTGCAGTTAATACTGGAGATGATGTGCAAAATTCATCTAGAAATCAATCTGAAAAAATGCGTCAAGTCTATTATATGAATGGTAAAAATAGAAAAGATGCATCGCGATTAATTGCTGGAGATATTGGTGCAGCACTCAAATTAAAAAATACACATACTGGGGATACAATGGCTTCAGCAAAGAGTCCAATTATTCTTCCAGAAATTAATTATCCAAAACCCAATATGCATATTGCAGTTTCACCAAAAGCTCGGGGTGATGAAGAGAAAATGGCAATCGGATTATCTACCATGCATGAAGAAGATCCAACTTTCCAATACCGTGTTGATTCAGAACTAAAGCAAACTATTATTTCTGGTCAAGGTGAGTTACATTTGGGTACTGTGTTAGAACGCATTAAAGATAGATTTAATGTTGAAATGAATAAGGATACTCCAAAAGTACCTTATAGAGAAACAATTACATTAAATTCTGACGCGAAGTATCGTCATAAAAAACAATCTGGTGGATCGGGTCAATTTGCTGAAGTATGGCTACGAATTGAGCCTGGTCAAAGAGGTAGTGGAGTTGATTTTAAACATTCATTGGTTGGTCAAAATGTGGATAGAGGGTTTGTTCCGTCTGTGGAAAAAGGAATTGGCAGTTTATGTATTGATGGTATTTTGGCTGGTTGCAAAGTAGTGGATTTAAAAATTGATTTCTATGATGGTAAAATGCATCCAGTTGATTCCAATGATATGGCATTCCAAATTGCAGGTCGCCATGCATTTACAGATGCCTTTAAAACAGCAAAACCTAAACTCCTAGAACCAATTTATAAAATTCAGGTGAAAGTACCTGATGAAATGATGGGTGATATTATGGGAGATGTTTCTCAAAGAAGAGGAAAAGTGTCTGGAATGGATTCTGATGGACACTTCCAAATCATTAATGCTGAAGTACCATTGGCAAACTTGCATGATTACTCTACAGCTCTAAAATCAATGACCAGTGGACGAGGCATGTTTACACAAGATTTCTCACATTATGAAGATATGCCACATAACGAAGCCAAAAAAGTTATAACTGAATATGAATCGTCACGAAGTGGTGAATAAAAAAGATAGAAATTCATAAAAATAATATTTCATCTGTTTAATAAACTTGCACTAAATTTTCGGGCTCGTATAGAGCATAGTTTATTCCGGTATAGCTCAGTTGGTTAGAGCAGTGGACTGTTAATCCACGTGTCGCTAGTTCGAGTCTAGCTACCGGAGCAA
>CAYNTS010000039.1:0-21125 GCA_964400495.1 uncultured bacterium
AGAAAGTGATGGAGTGTGGGAGAGTCAACAAACAATTGGATATGGTGAAGAAAACATTGAAGTTATTGCTACTAAAATTGCAAATTCTACAATTCTTATTGGATATCAAAGTGTTGGTATAAATGAATTGGCAACATACAAGCAAGAAAACGATGTTTGGGTAAAAAAAGATATAGTAACAGATTATTTGTATGGCGATCTTTCAGATAACATAAATGAAATTACTATTTCATCAAATGGTGATGTTATTTTTTTAACTTCACCTATTCTATTATTTAGATATAATGGCACAGAATGGTTACAGGAAAATTTTGTTCTTACAGAATATATCCCACCGTATCACCGTCACGCAGGTTATTTTGTAGATGAAACGGCTTATATTTTAAGAGATTTTGATAATAATCAATTCACTTTTTATTTTCTTGATGCTTATGAATTTAATGATGAATCGCAATCTTGGGAATTTGCGTACCAAATTATGCCAAATGATACAACAACAAATCAACCAGAAAGTGTTTTTGGTTTCAGTTTAGTTGGTATTGATGATTATTTGTTTGTTGGTGAGCCGACAAAAGCAGGCCATGATAATCAGCATCATCAAGGATATGTGAATGTTTATGAGAAGATAAATGATTCATATACTCAGGTTGATCGCTTACAAGCAAGTGATTCAGAGGAAGGTTTTAGTGATTATTTTGGAAGTACTTTAGATGTATATGGTAATTATCTTATTGTTGGTGCGCCTTATGCGAATGATGCAGGAGCATCTTCAGGTGCAGTATATATTTTTGAAAATATTAATGGTGAATGGACTGAGATTAAAAAAATTATCTCATCTGACTTAAATATATTTGATAATTTTGGGTGGTCAAGTGCAATAAATGACGAATATTTTGTAGTTGGAGCAATGGCTCGTGAAGGTTTAGAAGGTGGAGTATATTTTTATCGAATAGAAGATATGTTTCTCCATTCTGAATTTGCCGCAGACCGTTCTGATACTAGTTCTCCAAAAGTTATCCAGTTCAATTCGATTTGTATTGGAGATCCAACAAGTTATTTATGAGATTTTGGTGATGGTGCAACAAGTACAGAAGAAAATCCTATTCATGAATTTGCTATCAGTGGTGATTATACAGTATCTCTTACAATTAGCGACGATGAATCCACTGATATTTGTGTGAAAGAAAATTATGTTTATGTTAATTCTGAGTTGGTTTGGGGTGATGTAACATTTGATGGTGAAGTTAATGTATTGGATATACAAATTTTGGTTAATTTTGTATTAGGTTTTGATAATCCAACACAAGAGCAAGTATTGGTTGGAGATATGGATCAAAATGGCTCAATAAATATTTTAGATTTAGTTTATGTGGTTAATATTATCTTAGATGCTGATAATAACCAAGAGTAACCGGCGAGAACATTATATGCCCAATGAGTTGTCCCTTTTTTTCAGCAACCAATGAAATTATAGGGTTGGCTTGCTTGCGTAATGAATCTACTAAATTTGCTTCATCCTGAGAAGAAAATACAGTACAATTTATCTCATGAATATTATCAAAATCTAAAGGGTTTTCACACCGAATAGTTAGAGTATTATTCACTTTTGCAATATTTACATTCAATGTAGTTATCAATGCTGTATTTTCCTGCGCCCATAAAAATGAAGCTCACAAAAATGATAAGAGATTCAACTGCATGCATTGGACTCCCTTGAGCTGATGTTACATGAAAAGTAATAGCACCTACCATTGTTAAAGCCAATAAGACTGAAGCCGTACGAGTGCATGCACCCAACACCAACATTAGCCCACCAACACTTTCTGAAAATGCTGCCATGAATCCCCAAAATGCTGGAAAAAATGGAAAACCAACCATGCTTCCAAGCCCAGTCCATTTGTCCACACCACCCAATAGTTTTGGGTATCCATGCATTATAAATATTATTCCAAAACCAACACGAAGCAATAATATTCCTATATCTTTATTTAGTATGCTTGACATTCTTTCCCCTTTCTTATTAGTAATCAAAATCACTCCCTCCAATAAATTCACGTAAAATAGAAATCCCAGGTACTTTTTTTTCTTCCAATGGATTAAAGAAAGAGGTTAATGTGGACAACCGTTTAACCTCACTAAAGCATTCAAAATCTTTAGGAATATTGGAGAGTAAAAATGTACAATATTGTGCAAGTACTGGCAATTCATAAATGAGTGCAGAATTAAACATAAAGCCTGCCTCTTCCTGAAATGGAAAAATATTTTTTTCCTCTCCCATTCGAACTGATTTCCAACGTAAAATGGTTTCTTCTGGGGTATACCCTCTAAATCGATGGTCTCTAACCATTCGTCGCATTAATCGATTGTCAGATGTTGAAAACCGATGGTCTCCATCAATATTTAACTGGGTAATAGCACTCACATAAATCTTGTGTATATTTCCCTCAGCAATTCGTTTTGTGAGTTGTGGATTTAGTCCATGAATCCCCTCTATGATTATACATTGTTTATCTTCAAGTGAGATTGTATTTTGACAATCAATCCCTTTACCTGAATCAAAATTATATTTCCTCTTTGGAATAGCCTTTCCTTCCAATAATGTGTGGATTCTGTCTGTTAACAATTCCGAATAAAGAACATCCAACGATTCAAAATTTTGCTCCCCATTTTCATTTGAAGGAATTTTATCCCGATCTACAAAGTAATCATCCATTGATATTTGGAGTGTGGATATTCCATTTACCTTTAAATGAATACTAAGTCTTTTAGCAAATGTAGTTTTCCCAGAAGATGATGGCCCAGCAATTGAAACAACTCGTTTTTCATTAAACAATTTTGAAATGGAATCAGCAATTTGACTTAATTTTTTCTCATGTAATCCCTCTGCAACCCAGATTAAATCTTTGATTCCATTATATTCAATATGCTCATTCAATTTAGGAATACTTTCAATCCCTAAAATCTCACCCCATTGTTCATTTTCTTCAAATATATTAAACAACATAGGTTTATCTTTAAATGTAGGAATAGAATGTGGAGATGAAATAGTTGGAAAACGTAATAACATTCCATTTTTATAGGGTATTAAATCAAACTGCTTCAGTTGGTTTTTGTCTAACATCATCGGTTCAATCTGATAATCCCAATAATCTTGAAACCTCACAATTGGAACAGGGCTAATCCCCCATTTTTTAATAATAGCTGGCTTATTAGATAATCCAGATGATTCAAATTTATTCAGCACCCATTCTTTTGGTTTTTCAGTTAATTTAATAGGTGAATCATTTACAATCCACTCTGTAATTTGATGTTTCAATTTTGAAACATGTGTATGAGGAATGGGCGACCAATCATGGTGATGGCAAAATAATCCATCTGCAAACGAATGTTCAATTACAAGTGGCGGTGTAGAAAATAAGTGCCTATATGCAGATGACAATAAAAATGTTAAAGTTGCTTGTTGAGCATTAATATTCAATGATAATTCCTAAATACATCATGGTTTTCGATGGTGAATATAGTTAATTTTGTCAATTAAATTAACATAAAACAAGATGGGATTGAGATGAGCTTTAGACAATATAATTCAAAGACAGACAAAGAAGCAGTACACCAAATTTGGCGAGAAATTGGGTGGATTGAATCTGGTAAAGAAAAAGTAATGGATACCTTTCTTGACGGTAATTCCGTGTGGGTTGCTGATATTCAATCCTCTCCCGAATGTCTTGTAGCTAGTAGTATGGGCGAGATGCAATATCATAAAAATACGATTCCATTTAACTGTGTAACAGCAGTATCTACAAGCCATATTGCCCGCAGGCAGGGATTGGCAGGTCGCCTAACTGCACATGCCATTGCAGAAGAAGTAAACAATGGGTCAATTGTTTCTGCACTTGGGATTTTTGACCAAGGGTATTATAATAAACTCGGTTTTGGAACGGGAGGGTACGAACATTTTATTAGTTTTGACCCATTAACTTTGATTATTGATAGAAAGCCAAAGATTCCTGCTCGATTAACTGAGAAAGATTTAGATAAAATTCATGTTTCTAGAGTAAGTAGACTAAAACATCATGGCTCTTGTACACTACCTTCCCCTAATTCAACATTATCTGAAATTAAATGGGCTAATACATCATTTGGTTTAGGGTATTTTAATGAGCAAGATGAAATTACTCACCACCTATGGATGAGTAGCGAAAATGTTGAAACAGGTCCGTATGAAATTTTATGGATGGCATATCAAAATTGGGATCAGTTTTTAGATTTGTTAGCACTAATGAAGAGTTTGGGTGACCAAATTCGAGTTATGAAATTAAATGAACCGACTGGAATTCAATTTCAGGACTTTCTTAAGAGACCATTCCATCATCAAGTGGTGAGTAAAAAATCAGACTTTTCTCAAACAAATAGAGCATTAGCATATTGGCAAATGCGTATAAATGATATTCCAAAATGTGTAGGTCTTAATCAATTTGATTGTGAACCAATTGAATTTAATTTAAAATTAACAGATCCTATTGAATCATACTTAGATTCAAATGCTGATTGGAAAGGGGTTAGTGGAAATTATTTAATTAAATTGGGTAATAAATCATCAGCTATTATGGGTGAAAACAAAAAAACACCAACTCTTTCATGTTCGGTTGGTGCATTTACTCGTTTATGGCTCGGAGCAAACTCAGCATCGGGATTATCGGTTTCAGATGAGTTCAATGCACCTACTGAGTTAGTTTCAACATTGGACGATGTTTTTAGATTACCAACCCCTAAACCTGATTGGCAATTCTAAGCTTGGTTACCCCCAATACCCTAGTATTGCTCCCATCATTATAAAAGAAACAAAATAGTATCCAACATCAATGAGGTAGAGTTCAAAGGGTATTTTATCAAATACTATTCTATGAATATTGGTAAGGGCAACAAATCCTAACCATCCCCAGAATCCAGCATTCAAGCCAGAAACTAAATTTGTTATTCCTTCAGATTCGTAATAAGATTGACCATACACTACAAAGTGTTGCAATATATACGCAGTAAAAATTGATGTAACCCAAACAAATATAAGTTGGGATTTTGGGTGATTTTCTCCCGTTTCTGTTTTGCCTTTTAATTGCACCCACACATTACCAAATAACAAAGGTGAATACCAAAGTGCACCCAAAATTGTGTATGCAGTACCAGCTATTATTATAACCCAGTAATTAAATTCCATTTTTATTCCTTTTGAATTTGATTTTTCTCCGTGACTTGGTTGCCCCGTGGTAAATTAAAAGTCTAATCCAATAGTCAAATACCACTGGCGACTAGAAATTGTCCCCTTATGTGGATTGTATTGCCAGGCATAATCCAGTTGCCAAGGTAACCCCAAAAATATAAAACGTGGACCAAATCCATACGACATTATCCACCCTTCAGATATATTTTCATTCCAACTAGTTTCATCCCAAAATTCTGGATATGTGTCATTCCATGCAACACCAAAATCAGTGAAAAACACTCCGTTAATTTGTCCTAAATATTTGATTGTTGGAAAATAATATAGTAGAAACGGCAACCGAAGTTCAAGGTTAACAAGTGCAACATGTTCACCCAATTTAGAAGCAATTTGATACCCCCGCAAGGGCATCACATATTCAGATAAAAATAAATCGACGGATTCATCATTGCTAACATTTGAAGCTATTAATGATGAATTATTTGAAAATATCCAGGGGGTTCCACCCAGTCTAAATTGCCGAGGATCATCTCCCCAACTTTTACCACCAAAAATTCGTCCTGCTAGGCTAATTCCATTCCCGAGAGAAGCATATTTGCGTGCATCAAATGTAAATGATTGAAAAGATAAACCATCATTTCCCATTTTTGGAGCAATTTTTTGTTTCGCATAAATTCGAAACCCGGAAACAGGGTACATATAACTCCAAAGCGTATTATCCCAAATATATTTAATAGACGGAATAGTAACATTAATTGATTCAGCCAAGTTGGGGTCTTCATATAAATTTCCTTCTTCGTCAATTGCAGTAAAAACATTGGTCGATAAATGATTTACCTCCAATCCACCTTCAATTCTATGAAACTTTGAAAAAGGTCTCTGTAATTTTATATCTGTTCCTAAGTTTTGATAAAGATATAAGGCATTAGAACTTAGATATTCATAAGCATAATGGTATAGTGATACATCCCAATCTGTTTTATTTGGTAAGAATTGGTAGCGAATTAAATAATCTGATGTTTTAAAATTGACTTCCATCTCGGTTGCAAGTAAAATGCGATGGTTTCCAAGCATATCACTAAACATGAAATATCCCATACCCTGTCCACCATAATTTGAATCAAATGACAACATAGCTTGGGCCAAGTCTAAGGAAAATTTTGTTTTGTAGGTTCTACTTATGAACGAACCAGTACTATCGGTAAAACTACTTTTATCAAGTTCTACAATTTCTTCTTTTTTAGGTTTATCATTTTGGGCAAATCTATCAAACACATAATTCTTGTATTGATTGGTTTCTATCTGAGGTTTGACTTTCTCCTCTCGTAAAATTGATGGCATTTCACCTTCACTTATCCATTTTGAATTTTCTATTTTAATGTCATTGTTTAACTTTTCTAATGGATTTGATAGTGTGAAAATATCGTACCCACTTTTGTAAAATCCTGTAAAAATAAGCTGAGAATCATCGCCATTCCACGAAAGTTGTGTAATACCAGTAATTGTATTTGTAATAGGTTGGGATTTCCCATTGTGTAGCAAATAAATATTTTTCACACCCGTTTCATCATAAATATAAGCAATGGTTTCCCCGTCTGAAGAATAACATGGATAGGATTCAGTAAAATCTGTTTTACTAATACGATTCATGTTATTGGTTTCAATATTGAGAGTATAAATATCAATTTGGTCTGGATTATGATTATTGGGTAAACGTTTCATTCCAATGTGCAACACATCTTCTCTGTCAGAAATAAAAATAAGTGAATTTCCGTTGGGATGCCAAGATACTTGATCATCTGAAAACACATCGTTTGTAATATTAGTTAAGGACTTAGTGTCAACTTCAAAAATATAAATATCGCTTGCCATACCATCATTTCCAATAAATGCAATTTCATTTTTTATTGGGTTCCATGTTGGTCTAAAAATCCCCTCCATTTCAAATCGGTATTTCTGTTTATCCCCATTATTACAATTAACAATAAACAAGGCATCTGACTTTCCTGATTTTGCTGCAAAAGCAATATGTTTATTATCGGGTGACCATGTAATTCCGGGTTTTAAAATATGAAGTTCTTCAAACTCACCGTTACGCTCACCCTTAATAATTTGTTTTATAAAATGACCATCTTCTGCTGAGATTAAATATAGCCCCATAGTACCTGACTTATTGGAGAACATGGCTATTTGACTACCATTGGGAGAAATTGCAGGTGCAATATTATACGAATTTTCCAATTTAACGTGATCTGTTAATTGTTGGAATTCATCCGCAATATGCCTTCGGAAGGAAATATCTGGCCAATAGACTTCTTTTAAATATTGTTGCCATTGCTCGTTGAGGGTTTCTAAATCGATACTCAATGCTCGTTTAAATCCCTTTTCTATTGAGCGACTTTCCTTTATGCGATAAAAAATCTCTGCAATGGACTCCTCGCCCCACTTTTGTGTAATAAATTTCCAAACCGACTGACCCCCTCGATAGGCAAGGTATCCATTTAATAATTGAATACTTGGTATTTCGCGTCCATTGATGGTTAAATCACGCAACCACATATCAGAGTTGGTATCCCACCGGGTCGCTAAATATTCAGCAAGACCTTCATTCATCCAACCAGGAATCATTACACGGTTTGGATTTTGAACCATTGCATTATAATTTCCACCATATACCCCATCATTTATAAATGCATGTACAAGTTCGTGGTGAATTACATGTCTAAATTCTTTCTGTGAACCATCAAAAGGAATTACAACACGATTCTTAAAAAGTTCAGTAACCCCTCCAATTCCTTCAACCATATACGATGAAACCACATTGGTTTGTTGGAAGTCATTATGTGAATTGTACACAATAATTGCAACCCTGTTTTTAAGTCGCCAACCAATTAAATCTGCAATATGGAGGTATGCTTTTTCTGCTTCGGATGCTACAAATTCAGCGTGAGCTAGACCAGGGTCATAATAATAAATATCAAAATGTGATGACTGAATATATTTCCAATTAAATTCATCATACTGGACAATATTTTTCCCAAATTGACCAAAACCAATTGAAAAGCAAGTGAGTAAAACAGCGATTTTAAAATATTTCATAACGGATTAAATAGCTTCCTACATTAAAAGTTCAACCTTTTTCAAGCCGTAAGGTAATAATAATCTGTTATTGAATAATAGAGGAAAGGGGGAAATTTAGTTTTAGAAAAAAGTTACTCTATCCTGTAATATCTTCACCACCATCGGCGCGAATGGTATTTCCGGTTAGCCATGTATTTTCAGATAATCCAAGCATAGCAATTACTTTTGCAACATCTTCTGGAACGGTTAATCTGCCTGCAGGATTTACACTTATTGCGTGTTCAATCATTCCTTCATTACCAGGGATTTTTCTAAGAGCAGGCGTGTCAGTGACCCCTGCTTGTAATGCATTTGAAGCAATGCCATGTTCAGAAAACTCAAAAGCCAGTTGTCTGCAATAAGATTCTAAAGATGCCTTGGCTGCTGATACAGCTCCGTACGCTTTCCATTGTCTATGTCCACCGGAACTTGTCATCCCAAAAATTTGACTACCTTTTTGAAGCAGACCTGCAAAAAATAGGTCTTGTGCCCAATATACAATACTGCTTGCCATCACATCTAATGTCATTTCAATTTGGCGTTGTTGTAAAGACGAAGAATGGTTGTTACTCAAAATAGGTTTTAATGCTCCAAATGCCAAAGAATGCATCAATATTTTTACACGCACATTCCCCAATGACTTTAGTTCGTCAATCACAGCCGACCTTTTATCTGCATCCGTTGCACTCATATTGTTAAAAACAACCTGTACACCTTCATTTTTTAACTCAGATTTTAATGCATCAATGCGTTCCATTGCACCACGTCTATCAAGGTGAATGCCATAGATGTTGATTCCCTTTTTTGCAAGTTCACGTGCAGTTGCCTCTCCAAATCCACTAGATGACCCTAAAATTAATGCCCAATCAGACATATTGCCCCTTTCTAACCAATAATTATCTCTAAAATTTAGAAAATCAAACTATAGTAAAAATAAACAAAATTATTTTTTTCGTTTTTTAAATTTCCTCTTTGATGGACCTTTTGCTTTTTTCTCTTCAATTAATTGCTTTGCAACGTCTAAAGTTACTTCTTCATGCGAAAGTGCTTTTGGGAGTGTTGCATTAATTTTTCCATCGGTTACATACGCACCATATCGACCATCTTTTAATTGAATACCCTTACCCAATTCTTTGAGAACTGAAGTCGCTTTTTTCTTGTCTGCTTTTAACAAATTAATTGCTTGGTCTTCTGAAATTTCTAACAAATTTATTTCACTTGGAATGGATCTTGTTTCTTTTCCACACCGAATATATGGTCCAAATTTACCAATATCTTTTGTTATATCCTGATTTTCCCACGTACCAATATTACTTGGTAAAGCTATCAATGCCATTGCTATTTCTGGAGTAACATCTTTTTCAGTCATTCCAGGCAGAAGTGATTTCATTTTTTTACCTGATTGCACATACGGACCAAAACGCCCATTTTTTAGTAATACAGGTTCGCCGGCATCCTCAAATGTTCCCATTTCAATAGGACCAGCTTCTTTTTTCTCAATTAACTCCTTAATGGCTCCATTCATTATTTCACTTGGCGGGATAGCATCATCGAGAGTAATACGTGTACCGTCTTTGTCGGCATAAATACCGTATCGACCAATTCTAATTTCAGAGGATTTTCCATCATCACAATTGACAGTCATAATTAAACGTGAAATATTTTTATCAAATTCTTGTTCTAATTTTTTTGAGAGACCATCATGTTTGTCTGTACCAAAATAGAAATTATTTAAGTATTCAATATAATCAACTTTACCTAACGAAATATCATCCAATGAATCTTCCATATCTGATGTGTATTGTAGGTTAACTAAATCCACAAAGTAGGTTTCTAAAAATTGAACAACAGCGTATCCGGTAAATGTTGGAATTAATGTTCCTTTCACCCAGTTTACATACCCTTTATCTTGGATTCGTTTCATAATACTTGCATAGGTTGAAGGTCTTCCTATTCCCAACGCTTCCATTTCTTTAACAAGTGAGGCTTCAGTATATCGTGGGGCAGGTTTAGTGAAATGTTGTTTGGTGTTAAACTCAGACCCATTTACGGATTGCCCGTTTGAAAGTGGGGGAAGTATAGATTCCATATTATCAAGTTGACTATTTGGGTCATCAGAACCTTCAACATATACTTTTAAGAATCCAGGAAACACAATAACCTTTCCTTTTGCTTCAAAAATATGAGTTCCATCTGAAATTGTGACCGTTGTTTTTTCAAGTTGAGCAGAACTCATTTGGGATGCAAGAGTACGTTTCCAAATTAAATTATATAATTTCCACTCATTGTCACTTAATTTTGTTTTAAGTGCGTCAGGGTGTTTAAATGTTGACCCTGCTGGACGAATTGCTTCATGTGCTTCTTGTGCATTCTTCGCCTTGCTTTTATAAATTCTTGGAGAAGAAGGCATAAATTTTTCACCATACAATTCAGTAATTTCCTTGCGAGATGCAACAATTGCTTCATTGGACAAATTCACAGAATCTGTTCTCATATATGTGATAAATCCATTTTCATATAAACTTTGTGCAGTACGCATTACCAGTTGTGAACTCATTCTAAGCTTTCGGATGCCTTCTTGCTGAAGAGTTGACGTAATAAATGGTGCATACGGATGTTGCTTCGCTGGCTTTTTTTCGAGAGATTTTATCGTCCATTTTTTAGTTAATAAACTTGCAGATAATGTTTCGGCACTCTCTTGATTTAAAACAACAGTATTCTTTTTGTTCAGTTCACCAGTTGTTTTATCAAACGCATTTCCTGTTGCAACTCGGTCATCACCAATAAATGTTAGTTTGGCTAAAAATGGATTTTCTTTTTCTGCATTGAAGTTACCAGTGATACTCCAATATTCACTTTGTTTAAATTTTGCCCGTTCTCGCTCTCTATCTACTAAAATTTTAACAGCGGGACTTTGCACTCTACCTGCTGACAATCCACCCTTTACATTAAACCATAACGTTTCAGAAACCTTAAAGCCATAGATCCGGTCTAAAAATCTACGTGCTTCTTGTGCACTTACAAGAGACATATCCATATCGCGAGTATTGTTAAATGCATCCAAGATTGCAGTTTTTGTTATTTCATTAAATACCAAACGTTTTATTGGAATTTTTGGTTTTAACAGGTCAATCAAGTGCCATGCAATAGCCTCACCTTCGCGGTCGGGGTCAGTTGCAAGGTATAGTTCATCTGCAGATTTTAAGACTGATTTTAAATGAGAAACCACCTTTTTACTATCAGATTGAACCACATAGGTTGGTTTAAAATTATTATCAACATCTATTCCTAAATCTTTTTTTGCGAGGTCACGGATATGTCCAACTGAAGCCTCAATTTCATATCCTTCACCTAAAAATTTCTTTAATGTTTTTATCTTTGAGGGTGACTCAACGATAACAAGTTTTGTATTTTTCGTTTCCATATTTTTTAATTTAATGCCAACTCATTCAAACAATCCAAAACAAATTATTATTTATTTTCAAATTGTTGTACATTAGCTTAGACATGTAATTTGACCGCATGATTTTCACTGGCACTATTGAAAAAATGATATCTACATTGAACATACCAGTTCAATATGAATTACCTATTGATAACGAATGTTTGCCTATGAATGATTTTATAGGAAAATACATTGATTTTACATTTTTAGATGAAATATTTTGTATTGGGTGTGGTCGAAAAACATCGCGTTCATTTGCTCAAGGGTATTGTTTTCCCTGTTTACAAAATGCTCCTGAAACATCTGAGTGTATTTTACGCCCTGAACTATGCCAAGCACATGAAGGTATTTCTCGAGATATGGAATGGTCAGAACATCATTGTTTGCAACCCCACTTTGTATATTTAGCAATTAGTAGTGGACTAAAAGTTGGGGTGACTCGCAATACTCAAATTCCAACCCGATGGATAGACCAAGGGGCAAGCCATGCCATCAGGTTAGCTGAAACTCCTAATCGATATACTGCAGGTCTTATTGAAGTAGTATTAAAAAAGGAAGTTTCTGATAGAACAAACTGGCAACGGATGTTGAAAAATCAAATACCGGAGAATATAGATTTGCGTGCTGAAAAAAAGAGATTACTTCAATATTTAGCACCCGAATTACAATATTATACTTCCCAAGATGATACTATAACAAATATTTTATATCCCGTTAATGATTTCCCCACAAAAGTTAAAAGTGTGGGGTTTGATAAACTTTCAGAAATTTCAGGTCGATTGTGGGGTATTAAAGGTCAATATTTAATGTTTGATGATGGATGCGTATTGAATATCAGAAAACACAATGGATATAATATTAAATTTGAATGTTAATGATTTTATGAAGATACTAGTTTCAAAGTTACCGAAAAATCCATGGTGGGGATTGGGAACTCCATCTTACGAAAACAACCCAGCCATGAAGGAAGGAATTGTTCCAAATCAGATAGTTTGCAAAGAGGAAATAATAAGCTTTCATGATATATTGAAATTATTACCAACACACCTTGAAGTAATTGATTTCCCAAATTCATTAGATGGAAATACTAAAACCACTCAAAAACATGATTTTATTTTTGTGCGAGATTTATTTATAAGTAATCAAAAAGGTGATATTGTTATTTCTAAATTTCGTGAAACTGAGCGCCAAGTTGAAGCTGAAATTATGAGTGAATATTTGACTAATTTAGGATTTAATATTCAGAGATTACCTCAAAACTTAAACTGTTTTGCCGAGGGTGGTGAATTTTATTTTGCTCCAAATGAATCCATTTTATTTAGTGGTTTGAGTAGAAATAGTATTTTAGGTGCAGAAAAAACGGCAGAATTATTGAATGCAAAAGAATTGGTGCTCATAGAGTCAAATGCATTCCATGTTGATACTATATTTTCCCCTATTTTGGATGGAAATTCTCATTTATGTGGACTCATTGCCTGTTTAGAATTAATTTCAGATCAATCAGTTAATAATTTAAATAATATTACAACAAAATATAATATTCAATTAATAGATATTCTACCAGAAGATGCAATTGGGTTTGAGAAAAATCTGGGTGAATTTTCTGTAAATTGCTTGCCAATTCCTGGACATTTAATTGGCCCATCACCATTTGTAACGCAAGGCGTATCTCAACAAATTAAAGAACTTGGAGTTCAACATCATGTTGTAGGATTAACACAGTTTAAGTTAAGTGGTGGAGCAGTACATTGTTTGACGAATGAATTGTAATTAAATATAAATTTCAAAATGCAAAGTAGTTTTAGAATTTATTGCTAAGTAAACAAACTACTTTCTCCAATTATTTAGCAAATACTATTTTTCCATTTACAATAGTATAAAGAATTTCAGTATTTAAAATTTCCAACTCGCTACATTGGGTAATATCATTGGACAAGATTGTAAAATCTGCATCAAATCCTGGTTTTATTTTCCCGCGTCTATTTTCAGTAAATTCACCATAGGCTGCCCAAGTGGTAAACATTTTTAATGCGTTTATTCGGGAGACATTTTCTTGTGATTGCCATCCATTTTCTGGAAGTCCATCGTGATTTTTACGGGTTACTGCTGAATAAAATTCAAATAGTGGATTACCATCTTCAATTGGGCAATCCGATCCTCCCGGTATTTTCACACCATCATTAATAAATGTTTGCCAACGAGAAATTTCATGTAAGCGATGACTTCCTAATCGTTTTTTTAACCAAGGCATATCACTCGTGCAATGTGTTGGTTGCATAGATGGAATTATATTTGATTTTTTGAATTTTGAAATATCATCATTATGAACCATTTGTGCATGTTCAATTCTCCACCGGTGATTATTTTTTCCACCTAAAATATCAGAATATACATCTAGTACTAACCTGTTTGTTCTATCGCCAATTGCATGGGTGCATAGTTGGAATCCAGCCACATAACACCGTTGTGCAAATTTTTTAAATTCATCCTTAGATTTTAAGATTAACCCAGAATTTCTATCATCATCGCTGTATGGTTCTAATAGTGCTGCTCCCCGACTACCAAGTGCACCATCCATAAATATTTTCACTGTGCGAATGGTGTAAAAATCTGAAACGAGGTGCCCATTTTTAAAAAAATTGGTTAATAAAGTTTCATCATTATTTGCCAACATTCCATATACCCGAACAGATAATCTGTCTTCATTAATTACAGCAGTTATTCCTTCAATTATATCTACATCTTGCCATGCATCGTGGACATTAGCAATTCCCATTGAAACTAACTTTTGTGACGCATTTTTAATCCATCGTTGGATATCTTCACTTGAATCTTTTGGAATTATTTTACTGATTGGGTTCATTGCATTATCAATTAAAATGCATTTATTAATTATTTCACCACCCTCTGGACAATTATCTACATTTAAACAGCCCAACTTTATTGCTAAGTCATTAACCCATGCTGAATGTCCATCAATACGAGTTAAAATTACAGGGTGATTTGGAGAAATTTTGTTTAAGATATTTTGATCAGGAAAATTTTGGTTATTCCATTGTGTTTGATTCCATCCAAAACCTTGAATCCATGTACCTTCGGGTAATATTTTGGTTTGTTGGAGAACTAATTCTGCTACATCTTCTGCCGATTGTGCATCTTTTAATTGTAAAAATTCCATGCGTTTACCCAAATTAGTTAGGTGCATGTGTGCATCCACAAAACCTGGGATTATAGTTGCACCTTTACAATCAATTGTTTTGAATGAATTATCAACAGAATTTATTGCATTTATTTTTCCATTATTAACCGAAATTGAGTGTGCAATTGGATTGGATTCATCCAAAGTAATAATATGCGCATTAATAAGATTAAGCGATTGACCCATGCTAAAATTTAAAGGTGAATGACTGAATTCTAAAATTAATACCTAAACTTTATTATCTTATGTTCGAAATCAGGGGTAATCGTATTAAATTTGCTCTCTGTATAATTAATGAAAAAGGGAAATTGCTTTCATGGGAAAAGGTGTAACACCAAAAAGTCAAGATTATTCTAAATGGTACACAGATGTAATAGCACATGCTGAATTAGCAGATTATGGTCCAGTAAAAGGGACAATGGTAATCCGACCTTATGGGTATGGAATTTGGGAAAATATTCAGGATGCATTTGACAAACGATTTAAAGAAACTGGTCATGTAAATGCATACTTTCCACTATTTATACCAAAATCGTTTTTATCCAAAGAAGCAGAACATGTTGAGGGGTTTGCTAAAGAATGTGCGGTAGTTACTCACTCACGACTCAAAGCAACCGATGATGGCACAGCAGTTGAAGTAGATCCAACATCTAAACTTGAAGAAGAAATAATTGTTCGACCAACAAGTGAAACAGTGATTTGGCATATGTACAAAAAATGGATTAATTCTTACCGTGATTTACCCCTACTTATAAATCAGTGGGCAAATGTAGTTCGTTGGGAAATGCGAACGCGCCTATTTTTGCGAACCAGTGAATTTTTATGGCAAGAGGGTCACACAGCACATGCCACGGAAGAGGAAGCATTAGAAGAAACTCGAAAAATGCTAGAAGTATATCGTGAAGTAGTAGAAGATGTGTTGGGTGTTCCCGTATTAACTGGACGTAAATCTGAATCTGAGAAATTTGCAGGTGCTGTTGAAACACTTTGTATTGAAGCAATGATGGGTGATAAACGTGCACTTCAAGCAGGCACATCCCATTATTTGGGACAAAATTTTGCTAAAGCATTTGATGTAAAATTCCAAACGGAAAACAATACCGAAGAATATGTATATGCAACTAGTTGGGGTGTTAGCACTCGGCTTGTAGGTGCACTTATTATGGTCCATGGAGATGATAAAGGTCTTCGATTGCCACCTAAAGTTGCATCTATTCAGGTTGTGATTATTCCAATTGCTAGAGATGACGAAACCCTGCAATGTGTTAGGGATTATATCCAGCCAATGGTATCTAAACTGCGTGATAAAAATATTCGTGTTCATGTAGATGATAGAGAAAAAATGTCGCCTGGATTTAAGTTTAATGAATGGGAAATGAAGGGTGTACCTGTGCGTATTGAAGTGGGTCCACGTGATATGCAAAATAAGCAAATTTTTACTGCTCGACGAGATACAGGTGAAAAATTTGGCATTGATATGGATGGAAGTACAGATAAAATCATTTCATTGTTAGATGAAATTCAAGATAATATGTTTAACCAAGCATTAGCATTCAGAGAAGAAAACACATTTATTGCATCAGATTATGAAGATTTTAAAACTAAAGTTACAAATGGTGGATTTGTAAAATGTGGTTGGGATGGGTCCGAAGAAACTGAAGATGCAATCAAAAAAGAAACCAAGGCAACCATTCGGTGTATTCCATTTGATGAAGAGCCAAGCAATTTAAAGTGTATTTACTCAGGCAAACCGGCAAAACACGAAGTTATTTTTGCAAAAGCATATTAATTGATTTTTATGATTGTATGATTATCACTTCTGACGCAATTACACTCCGAGCAATTCCATATAGTGAAACCAGTTTAATATCCAGAATATATACCAAAGATTATGGAAAAGTTGCATTAATGGCAAAGGGGGCTAGAAGAAGTAAAACTGGTTTAAGTGCAATTTTAGAACCTACAAATTTGATTTCTACAACTTATTTTTATAAAGACAATAGAAATATGCAAACCATTAAAGAAGCTAGTTTTATTGATAGTTATTCTTCTATGAAAAATAATTTTACAGCTCTTAACTATGGTTTAGCGGTTGTAGAAATACTTGATAAAACCAGCCATGACAACGACCCCGTTCCTATTTTATTTAGGTTAGCGAATAGTGTATTATGTCAATTTAATAGTGCCGATGTAAATCATGACAATATTTTTGGATTTTTCCTGTATCAGTTTGCTTTGCGTCAAGGATTCAAACCAGAAATTCACACATGTGCAAACTGCAATACTGCATTAAGCACAGCTTCTTTTGATAGTAGAAGTGGAGAATTATCGTGTAATAATTGTAATAGACATTCTCAATTTTCTATTGAAGAAGAAGCACTTCATCTTTTATCAGAATGGAACTGTAAGCATATTCAAGAAATAGCCCATCAAAAGACTGAAACAAAACCAATTAAGCACAGTATACAGTTTCTCTTGCTATTTTTAAAATATCATATAGAAGGTATGCAACATATTAAATCGTTGAACACATTGGAGGTTTGTAGATGAGCCATACTGCACAATTTGATCCTAATAATTATGAGTTTAACCCCGAAAGCAAAAAAGGGGTATATATAATTCATGGATTTTCAAGTACAACTTATGAGATTAAAGCTCTTGCCGAGTTTTTAGGAAATGCCGGGTTTCATGTAAAAGCGGATAATCTTCCCGGACATGGCACAACGGTTGAAGATTGCAATAGTACTAAGTTTACCGATTGGTTAGCTTATGTTGAGCAAGGAGTTGCTGAGTTAGCATCTACGTGTGATACTGTGTTTGTAGTTGGTATAAGTATGGGGGGAGTTCTTGCTTTACATTTGGCAAGTATATTTCCTTTAAATGGGGTTGTGGTTGCAGCAACTGTACTTGAGTTCAAAAAGCGATTTATGATACGCGTTGTAAATAAGTTACTTCATCGTTTTATTCCAAAACTAGACAAATCAGCTATCTATGATAAAGCAGATTTAAAAAATATGAAATTTTATGGATACAATCATTACCCGATGATTGCATTAAATGAGATGCGTAAAATGACAAATGTCATTCGAAAGGAACTTCCAAAAGTTAAAATTCCAATAATGATAATTCATACAATGGTTGATAAAACTTCTGTTTTTGAAAATGTTAATATTATCAAAAATAATATTAATTCAACTGAAATTCAGGAGTTAATTGTTCATAAAGCTAACCATAGCCTATTTGATACAAATGATGACCAAAAACATATTTTTGACGAAACTTTAAATTTTATAAATAGTCGAAATGAGTAATGAAATATCAATATACTAGTCCGGGTTCACGCAGAATATTTCAATCCAATTATTCAACCCCTAATGGTGTTAAATATCTTATAATAATAAATATTGCTGTATTTCTATTGGTTGAGTTATCAGGATTGAAATACAGTTATTTTTTCCAACAATTTGGACTTGTACCCCAAAAAGTTTTGGCTCAACCTGCATTTTGGCAACCATTTACCTATCTCTTTTTACATGGTGGATTTATTCATATTTTGTTCAATATGTTTGTCCTTTGGATGTTTGGAAAAGATTTAGAACGGGTATGGGGCAAAAACGAATTTTATAAATATTATTTTATTTCTGGAGTAGGTGCTGGACTTGTTACCATTTTATTTTCAATGAACTCTACAATACCCATTGTTGGTGCATCTGGTGCAATTTACGGATTACTATTAGCGTATGGGTTAATGTATCCAAATCGCCTTGTCTATTTATACGGAGTATTCCCCATCAAAGTTAAATTTATGGTTGGGGCATTAGCACTGATAGCATTTTTTGCATCATTATCACCTGAACAAAGCACTATAAGTCACTTAACCCATTTATCTGGAATGGCTATTGGATTTCTATATCTTCGCTCTGGTACCCTTAAAAAAAGATTACGTTTAATTCACTTAGAGCAAGAAATTAAAAAAGAACAATCAAAAACGAATAAGGGTAGAAATGAAGATATTGATTTTAGAAAAAAAGTAGATACAGTTTTGGAAAAATTAAATGAAACAAACTGGGAAGACCTCACCCAAGAAGAACAACATATTTTACATGAAGCAAGTCAGAGATTTCATAAAAATAGACCACCAAACTAGTTGAAAGTGAAGTAGTTTATAAAGTAAAAGTTGGATTTGCTCAACTTTTATCCTTTCTATTTTCTAACTTTTTACTCCCTTACACATTAAATTTGAAAAAAATAATATCACCATCTTGTACGATGTATGTTTTTCCTTCTTGACGAATTTTGCCAACATCTTTCAATGCCAATTCGGAGTGATGTTTCATTAAATCATCAAAATGATAAATATCAGCTTTGATAAATCCCCGTTCAAAATCACTGTGGATTTCGCCCGCTGCTTGTGGTGCAGTAGCACCTTTTTTAATGGTCCACGCACGAACCTCTTTTTCACCTGCAGTAAAATAAGTTTCTAATCCAAGCAGAGAATATGCAGACCGAATTAGTTTGTGCAATCCTGGTTCTGTAAGCCCATATTCTTCGAGGAACATGATTCTATCATTTGTGTCCATTGTTGAAATTTCCATTTCGATATTTCCACATAGGCGGATGGCAGTATTGCCTTCATCTTTTGCTAGATTGAACACCTCATCAACTAATTGACCTCGCTTTGATTGGGTGATTTCGCTCTCATCTACATTGGCAACATATAATATAGGCTTATCGGTAATCAAATGTAAAGATTTCAGACTTTCTCTTTGTTTTTCATCAAGAGAAATATTTCTAACCATTTTTCCATTGTTCATTTCCTCTTGAACATTTTCTAAAACAGCTAACTCAGTAATAGATGCTTTATCTCCAGATCGAGCAGTTTTTTGCACCTTTGGAATTCGTTTTTCTATCGATTCCATATCTCGAAGTAGCAGTTCAGTTTCAATCACTTCAATATCACGAACGGGGTTTATGCTACCTTCTACATGGGTGATATTGTCATCTTCAAAACATCGAACCACATGCACAATTGCATCTACATTTCGGATATGAGATAAAAACTGGTTGCCCAACCCTTCACCCTTGCTTGCTCCTCTAACAAGCCCCGCAATATCAACAAATTCAATGGTTGTTGGTACAACAGATTTTGGTTTTATAAAATTGCAAATATTCTCCATACGTGGATCTGGTATTTCAACAATACCCACATTTGGATCTATTGTACAAAACGGATAATTCTCGGCTGGTATTCCCGACTCTGTTAATGCATTAAATATTGTGGATTTACCTACATTTGGCAATCCTACAATTCCTACTTGTAATCCCATTATTAAAATTACAGAGAAAATAGTAAAAACTACATGGTGTTTGTGAAGTGAAAATCATAAAGGAAAGCAGAAATTATTTAAAACGTAAAGATTGAAAGTTAAACTTGGAGATTGAGACTCTTCATTTCATTCAGAGTGACAGGTTATTCAGAATAATTAATCAGTATGCCCGGAGTTTGTTGAAGGGTAGGGTTGATTATGTGTCAGTCCTTTTATTGGCTCTGTACATTTCCCAAGAAGAAAGTAGAGTCGAGGTTGCCTCGATAGAATCATTGCAAATTACAAAGTAAAAAATTGAAATTTCAAAAAGTGAACCATGTAACTCTGAAAAGCATCCATGGAGTATGTAGAACGAATAAACTCACTGGCTACTTTAATTACGAATTTGGAATTAGGAATTACGAATTTTCATTGTTTTTATGATACTTCCGGAAATTTTGAGAATTTCTTCACAGTCAGTAATTAATGATTCTACTTCACTCTTTGATAAAATATCAGAATCTCGTAGCAGTCTCAGCCAATAATGAGTTTCACGTGCTTCTTTATAAGCGATTGATAATTTTGCTTTAAAGTCTTTTTCAGATTGACCACCAATTGCCTCTTCAATATTCGCTCCTATTGATGTTCCACTTCTCAATATTTGTTTTGATAAGACATATTCTTTTTTCTCACCACATAGAAACTGATGCAATTTCACAATTCGTAATGCAAAGGCATAACTTTTATCTTGAATCACATTATCTCTTTTCACAACCCATTCCTAATTATTAATTCGTAATTCCTAATTATCATTTCCCGTCCGGTGGAGTGAGGGTT
>CAYNTS010000040.1:0-20105 GCA_964400495.1 uncultured bacterium
AGCATGGCTTAAAACAAAAAGATATGCAAGAAATTGGAAGTCAAGGTGTAGTATCTGAGATATTAAATGGGAAACGCCAGTTAAATATGAGACAAATTCAAGCTCTTTCTAAGAAATTCAACATTTCACCATCCGTATAATTATAAGTTTAATTCGTCCAAACCCCAAATCGTTTCTTCCGCAAATTATTTACAACATAAGATTCTAACTCTTCAGCATCTTTGCGTGTTGGAATAGGATTATATTTTTCATAAAACTCTGGGACTAGTTTAATTCCAAATTTTCGAGCATAGGTGTTGGATTTGTATCCATCTTTATGTTGCTTAAACCGGGTAGTTGGAGGATGTGCAGATTGCCCAACATAGAAACATCTGCTCCCAAATAAAAAGTTTGGACTCTGTTTACGGAATTTTACTATTTTCCCAACAGAATTATCCAGTTCTATCACATACACATAGTATTTCATTAAATTTTATTGGCGAACATGCATTTTTTAACCATGCAGTTTCATCTTGATTTAAGAAAGGTGAAATTGTATTAAATACTTTTGTATGAAAATTATTAATCCAATCAATTTCAGGTTGATTTAATAAATTTGAATTTATTAATCGAGTATCAAATGGTACTTGCGTTAAATTTTCAAATTCCAACATTTTTCTAGATGAAGAGGAATCACTTTCTTTGACAAAAATTAAATTTTCACATCGAATGCCAAATTCACCTTCTTTATAGAATCCAGGTTCATTTGAAACTACCATACCGGGTTTGAGGTTAGCTCCCATTTGTCGAGTAGCAATACTTTGTGGACCCTCATGGACATTCAAAAAGCTACCTACACCATGTCCAGTACCATGGTCATAATCAAATCCTTCATTCCACAGAGATTGACGAGCTAAAATATCCAATTGTCCGCCTTTTGTTCCCTCAGGAAATGTTGCAGAAGACAATGCAATATACCCTTTTAAAACTAAAGTAAACATTTTTTTCATCTCATCAGTTGGGGTGCCGATTGCAATAGTTCGAGTGATATCCGTTGTGCCATTTTTATATTGACCACCACTATCAATTAAGTACAGCGAATTATTAACTAGTGGATATTGTGTTTCACTATTTGAATGATTATAATGAACAATTGCACCGTTTGGTCCTGCACCTGAAATAGAACCAAAACTCAAATCATGAAATCCATCTCGTTCCGAACGTAGGTTTTCTAAATAATCTGATAACTCTCCTTCAGTTGGGAATCTATTTTCAGAAACTTGCACATCAACCCATGATAAAAACTTACACATTGCAATACCATCTTGGATATGACTTTGTTTCATCCCTTCTATTTCAGTATTATTTTTACATGCTTTTGGTAGAGTACAAGGGTCAACTTTTTTAGTAATAATTGCACCTGCTTTTTCAAGCGTTTTATATGTCCACATATTAGTTGAATTTGGATCAATTTGAATATGTTTATCTTGTAAATTGGATAGACCTAATTCGTAATATTGTGGAGAGTGTACCCGAACTAAAGACCCTACATGATTATCAAAATCTTGTGGAATTTTTTCCTTTTCAATAAATAAATCCATAGAAGAATCTTTGTGCATTATTGCTGAGCATAAAACAACTGGGTTATGTGGAACATCTTTACCCCTAATATTTAACAGCCATGCAATTGAATCTAATTTTGTTAAAACAACTGCATCTAGTCCATCTGTTACCAGTTGGGATGCAATTATTTGCCGTTTATCATAACTATTGTTCCCAGAATATTCCATAGGGTGTAAAATCAATTTCTCAGATTTAGATTGAGGTCTATCTTCCCAAAATAAATCGATTGGATTTTCTTCAATTGGTATTAATGTTGCAATATTGTTCAAGGATTTATCAGCCGATTGAACCCATCCAATGCGATGTAGTTTAGCATCATATCCAATTTTACATCCATTGTTATAATTAGATTTCAACCAATTAATTGGATTTTCTTCAATAATATGATGATATTCAAATACATCTTCTGGAGCTTGTTGTTTCACTTGAAGTGTATAACGACCATCCACAAAAATATGTGCTGAATTAGAGAATACAATTGCCATCCCTGCTGAGCCGTTAAATCCAGTTGCCCACGCAAGTCGTTCATTTTGTAGGGGTAGATATTCGGATAAGTATTCATCGTCATGTGGGATAATATATGCATCCAAGTTTTGTTGGTTTACCCACGCCTGTATTTGTTTTATTCTGTTAATTACTTGATTCATAATGCTTTCTAACCATAGAAAATTGGTGGTTCAAATTAAGTGAAATTGAATCAACCATCAAAGATTTTCATCATCAAATAGAAATTATCCATAATACAGGTAATATGGGTTAAATTAACTAATCAAAATTGCAATTAAAATAGGTTAATTATGGAATTTTTCACTCAAATACTAGACTTCATGGAAAACACTTCTATTGCTGCAGGGGTGTGCTTCGTAGGGTCATTTATCTTCGCTAAAATAGCAGATTGGATTTTCTCATTTATTTTCAGCAGGCTTGTTGGAAAAACAAAAACTAATGTAGATGACCGGCTACTTGAGATTATTCCCAAACCCATTTACTACAGTATCTTGTTTGTGGGATTTAGCATTTCAATTCGTTTATTAGCTCTACCCGAATATTTTACATTTGTAATAATTGGTGTATTTAAATCAGTTACAATTTTGATTTGGTCAACTGCATTATTTCGTGGATTTATGCACATAATTCAGTGGTATTCAAGAAAAGAAACCCAAAATCAGTTTGTTCAAGCTCGCACATTACCATTATTTGATAATTTAGGTAAAATCATCATTTTTATTGGTTCAGTTTATTTTGTGTTTCTCAGTTGGGATATTGATGTAACTGGCTGGGTTGCTTCTGCTGGAATAATTAGTGTGGTTATTGGTTTTGCAGCAAAAGATACACTCGCAAATTTATTTGCAGGAATTTTCATCATGGCCGATGCACCTTACAAAGAGGGTGATTATATAAATTTGGATACTGGAGAAAGAGGGTATGTGAGAAGTATAGGAATTAGAAGTACTCGTATAATGACTCGTGATGATATTGAAATAACAGTTCCCAATTCTGTAATTGCGAATAGTAAAATTGTAAATGAAAGTGGTGGACCCCACGAAAATGAAAGAGTACGAATTACTGTAAGCGTAGCGTATGGAAGTGATATTGATCAGGTGAAATCTATATTGCAATCGATTGCTATCAAATGTGAAAATGTATGTAATTCCCCTGAACCTAGAGTGCGATTTAGAGAACTGGGCGACTCTGGATTAATTTTCCAACTTTTATTTTGGATTGAAAAACCTGAAATGCGAGGTAGGGTAACCGATGAAATCAACACTATTATTTACAATCAATTTAATGAAGCTAAAATTGATATCCCTTATCCACAACGAACGATTCATCTTGTAAATAAAGATTCATAAAATAAAAACCCACAAATTAATGTGGGTTTTTATCCTCCTCATATACATTTTGGGTTAATATTTTTCCTCCTCCAAGAAATCACCCAAGGCGTACATTAAATTTTATATTCAAAAAAACGTTTTGTAGGTATTTCCCCTACAAGAATATAAAACATCATGTAAAGTCAAGTCAACAAAAATATCATTATTCTATTTCAAACGCAACCAATCTTGCAGTTTTATTGCGGATTATTCTCATAACGATTGCATCACCCGAACTATAACTATCTAATTCTGATTTATATTCGCTAACATTTTGGATGTTAGTTCTTCCAATTTTAGTAATAACATCCCCTTTGCGAATATTGTTTTCATAGGAAGATGAATTAGGTTTTACTTCAGTTATTATAATTCCTTCATCTTCATCATTATTTTCAACTTTCAATCCAAGTTTGTCAAAAAATGAACCCTCTGATGCATAGGGTATTCGCAATTCATTTTCATCGGGACGTTCACCTAATTTGACTTTAATATATTTTTTCTTTTCATCACGAATTACTAAAAATTCTGAAATATCATTTGGATGTCCAGACGAAACCATGAGTTTTAAATCAGATGCATCATTTACAGTTTCACCATCTATTTTGATTATTACATCTTGTTCTTTGATTCCCGCATTATCTGCTGGACTATCTGCCATAACTTGACTAATAATAGCACCATCTCGAGAATCCAAATTCAATGCTTTAGCCATATTATCATCAATATCTTGTATGGTTACTCCTAACCACCCTCGCATCACTTTACCATCAGAAATTAAGTCTTCAATAACACGTTTAACTTGATTTATTGGAATAGCAAAACCAACTCCAGCATTTGCACGGCTATATCCACCTGTTGCTATTGCAGTATTAATTCCAACTAAATTGCCATCTAAATCAAACAATGCTCCACCCGAATTACCTGGATTTATGGCTGCATCATGCTGTATAAAATCTTCATAATTGAGCCGACTAATTACATCGCTTCTGCCTTTTGCACTAACAATTCCAGCAGTTACCGTGTGATTAAGGTGCAGACCAAATGGGCTACCAATTGCAACTACCCATTCACCGATTTCTAATATGTCCGAGTTTCCCATTTTTGCCGAAGATATATCATTAGTATCAATTTTCAATAATGCAATATCAGACATTGGATCAGTTCCAATAACCTCTGCATCAATTTCTCGTTTGTCTTCTAAAATAATTTTTATTTCGTCTGCATCTTCAATAACATGGTTATTGGTAATAATAAATCCTTTTCGTGAATCAATTATAACACCAGAACCTAGTCCTTGTCCTTTGCGTTCTTGTGGCTCAAACTGGTTACCACCCCAAGGAAACATAAATTGATGAAACTCATTTTTTACAGTTTTTTCTGATACAATTGAAACGACTGTTGGATTTCCTTTTTTAGCAACTTCAATGAAAGCACTACTAAAATCGGATTTGCTGGGTGAACTGAGTAAAATAGTTGTAAAAATTAATAAAATAAAATGTCTAACCATATTGTCCTTTCTGAATAAGTAATGCATTATGAATGCAATTTACAGCAACTTGTTCCAAATGAATATAAATTCTTCACACTGAATGGTAAAGTGGTCTAAGTTTCAGCATGAATATAGCGATTAAATTTAAGAAAAAATGACACTACGGTTTTGCCACCGGTCGGTGTTTTCACATTTCACATATCTTAGTTTAATTTTCTCCCAAGAGGGAGTTTACAAAACTCCTATACCCAAATTTTTCACTTTCATAAAAGGATAACAATGAAAATAATTTTTCTATTTATTTCAGTATTTTTAATATCGTGTACACAGTTTAAAACTAGACAATTTGAATTGAGTTACGAAGTAAATATTAATGAATCTCCCAAATCAAAAGTAGAAGTTTGGATACCCCTTCCACAATCAAATTTGGTTCAAACAATTTCAAATTTAACCATTAAAACCGATTTAGAGTTTATAATTAAAACGGATAATGTTTACAAAAACTCATATATCTATATTTTAGATGAAGATGGGTTTGAAACGGATGAGATTATTCATATTGATTGCAATGTTTTACGGAAAGAACAAGGCACAATCAATGACCCCACATCCAATTTAGATGCTTTTCAAAAATCAAATTCACATGTACCGGTGGGTGATATATTTTCTGAAATTATTCAGGAGTATTCATTAACAAAAAATGATATGAGAGGCGTGTATGATTTTATTTTACAGGGGATGCATTATGGCAAACCTAAAAGTTATGATGATACATATTACCAGTCACCTTGGTTATTTGCAGATTCAACTTATGGAAGGAAAAAAGTAAAGCGTGATTCAATAGTTTTACTGTATCAACAAGCAAAAATAGAAAATGGGAACTATACTTTTGGAATGGGTAATTCGCTCTATGCCTGCGATATTGGAGTTGGAAATTGCACGGATTATCATTCGTATTTTATGTCTTTAGGGCGAACATTAGGTGTGCCAGTTAGGTTTCACATGGGCTTCCCTATTTTGAATCAAGATTCGGCTGATATTAAGGGGTATCACTGTTGGGCAGATTACTTTGTTGAAGGTGTAGGGTGGAATCCTGTAGATATTTCTGAAGCGGACAAACATCCAGAAATGAAAGACTATTATTTTGGAAATATATGCGAAAATCGGGTTGAATTGTCAATTGGACGTGATATTATTTTAGAAGGGTATGAAAAAAAATCTGTAAATTTTCTTATCTATCCAATGGTAGAAATTGATGATGTTGATACAAAATCATTCACAACCAAAATTTCGTATAAAAATCTGTGACTTTATACTAAAATTCACATCCAACTCATATTCATTATTAAAGAAAGGAATAGAAATGAAAAAGTTAGTAATGGTACTACCAATTTTAGCATTGGTATTTGCAAGTATAGAAATAAGTGGAGATGCACGTGTTCGTCCCCGTGTTGATGTGAAAGATTGGGGAGTTTACGTCAATGAAGATGAAAATTCAAAAACTACGGACTTATATTTCCTGTATCGAGCAAGATTGGATTTAAAAGCTGATATTGGAAATGGTTGGTTTTTTAATACCAAATTGGGAACCAATGCCCCAGCATATTGGACTGGAAAATTTGGAGATGGGGATACCCCACATGAAACTTCATTATCATCTTCAGGTCGTGGTTCAATTTCATTTATGGAATTATATTATGGTTACAAAGGAGAAACTGCTGGGGTATGGGGTGGTGTAATTCCACTTGCGGGTCATGCAGGTTTAGATTTGCATTTTTATCCCGAAAAAGTAGTAGATATTCCGTGGCTAATTTACAATAATAATGCAACCACTGGTTTTGCTGGGTACCATAAAATTTTCAAACGTAATCTAAATTGGTTTGTGTCTATTGATAATAATGTAGTTAATCTTGAAGAAAATACTACATCATCTGATATACCTAAAAATAATGATGCAGTTTCAATTGGTATAGATTATGCTTATACATATTTTGGGATTGATATTACATCATTCTTAGTAAAGTCGTTTGGGAGTAAAGATGAAGCATCACCAATAACCTATGGAGAGCATTATTCATTCCCTAAATTTGCTGGTTTCTCATTGGGAGGCACTTGGGCTTGGACACAAAATACCGTTGAAAAAATTAAAACAGTAGATGATTTTAATGGAGCTGATTCTTTGTATTACAACTCTGAACCATATGAAGGGAATATTTTTAGATTTAAACTGTCCAAAAATATTGGACCAGGATCATTTTTATTATGGTATGATATATCAAATATTTCATGGACTGGCAGTTCAAAATCCTCTAATGATGACTCTTTTACACTAGAACAATCTGGTGATTTTGATTACACCTATCTTTGGGCACATTATAAATATGTTCTTCATAAGTCAGATTTTGGTGAAATAAGTATTAAACCAACCGTGCGAATTGACACTAAGAATTCAGCTAATGATGATTATTCTCGAACAAAATTTGAAATTACTACAGAAATAAAGTTTAAGTAATACTTGGAAGTTTGAAGGGAGAAATTACATGAAAAGTGATATCCCAGAAAGAACGTTTAATTTTGCAAAAGACGTTGTTATTTTATGTAGGAAGATCACTTCTATTGGTGCAAATATAGAAGAAGGGCAAGCTAGTCAAAGCAGGGCAGATTTTATTCATAAATATAGTATTTCATGTAAAGAAGCTCGCGAAACTTTATATTGGATAAAAATATTGGAAGAAACAGAAATGATTGATAAAAGTGAGTTAGTAAATGTTAAGCAAGAATGCAATGAGTTGGTTGCAATTTTAACTACCATTATCAAAAATTCTAAAAAGGGATTAAAATGAAAACAACTACATCATTATTCCCACTTTACCCCTTACCCCTTCAAACTTCTCCCTTCAAACTTCTAACTTAAAAGGATTATTATGAACGCAATTGTTATAACTGGTGTATCAACAGGGATTGGGAAAAGTGCTGTAGAATCGTGTGCAAAGGCAGGGTATCATGTATTTGGTAGTGTGAGGAATGAGTCCGATGCTGAAGCTTTGCAACAGGAATTTCCCAACAATTTTACCCCATTAATTTTTGATGTACGGGACGCAGATGCAATAGAGCAAGCAGTGAAACAGGTTGAATCTACTTTGGGCGAGACTGGTAAATTGGTAGCACTTGTTAATAATTCTGGAATTGCATTGGGTGGTCCAGCATTGCATTTAAATGCAGATGTGTACCGCAACCAATTTGAGGTGAATTTGTTTGGTGTAGTATCAGTTACCAACGCATTCGCAAAATTATTGGGTGCGTATCATGATTCTAAACATCAAGGGAAAATAATTAATATTAGTTCGGTGAGTGGTAAGCGAGCATTCCCATTTGTTGCACCATATACGGCATCAAAACATGCCTTAGAAGGATACTCTGACTCACTCCGGAAAGAACTTTTACTATATGGTATTGATGTAATTTTAGTAGAACCCGGACCCATAAAAACGGCTATTTGGGATAAAACTCCAGACCCCGAGGATAACCCATTTATCGGAACCGATTTTGAAACATCATTACGTATATTTTATAATCAAATTATTGCTAAAACAAAGAATGCTCTGCCTTCTGAAGTAATTGGTGATGCCATTAAAATGATTATTGAAAAGAAACGTCCAAAAACTCGGTATATATATACGCGAAATAAGTTCCTTGATTTTACAATTCTTGGACTATTCCCAGATAGATTTGTAGATAAAGTAATTGGTAAAGCGTTGAAGTTGATTAAAAAGTAATTTTACTCCGAAATAATAATATTTACAATTTCTAAAATATCTAAGACATTGAGGGTAGAATCTGAGTTCAAATCAAAATGGCACAGTTCGGTTTCAGTGGGTGTGTTTCCAGACATAATTTGATTTACCAGTAAAACAATATCTAAAATATCTATTATAGCGTCATTATTTCCATCGCCAGTGGCACACGATTGTGTAACGGTTAAGTAACCACATTGAGTGAATCCATCTCCCCAGCAATCTAATGGACATCCAAAAATAATATCAGAAAAACAAATTTCAGTAGTGCCTTCAGCTTCTCCAATAAATTCCATGTCAAACATGTGATGTGATCCACTTGGATAAGTTTCTCCAGTTAAACTAAAGGAAAGAATGATTGATTCATTATTGCTAAAAATAAAGGACTCAGGCATTTCTTCTGAAGCAATGACCGCTTCTAATGATGTAATAGTGGTATCATAATCTACAGTGAGTTGTAATCCTCCCCAATGATTTTCTAATTCTGAGTTAAGCATTGTATAATAAACAGGAATAAGCGAAGTATCTCCCAACTCAATAGTTTGATTTTCAATTTCAAATATAGCATATACATAATAAAGATGCACCCAAATTTCAGACTGAGCAGGAAAGTTTATCCAAATGATTTCATTTTCAACAACCCAATCATAAAATGGACTTGGATTTGAAAGATAGATACTTTGAAGATGATTCATTTCCAATCCCGAAATTCCAAGAGTTAATGTTTCTGTTTGATTTTCAATATGTAAGTTTTCAGGTATAAATTCTGATATATAAATCATCATTGAATCTAAATTAGTAAATTCATTTATGAAAATATCTCTCTCATCACCACTTCGTTCAACTTGAATACGAATAAATTCACTTTCATTGTTTTGGTCAATTGCTTCTGCCCAATAAGCCCTACTTGGTTCATCTAAATTGACATTTACAAAATCAGGGTTTTGAGTTACTCCAAATTGTTCCAACCAATCGCAGGTATGGGTTTCATCCATTACTGAGTATCCATGCCCACCACTTGGGTTAGTATCAATCCACATATTTTCATTTGTGTTTAGTAATAACTCATACAAATCTTCTGCATGATATCTATGAGGTTCAGATGAGCCAAAATCTAAATAGAGGGGGGTATATTGTAAATTAGTATGCATACTTTGTGTGGAATCTTCAAAAAATACGGCACTATTCCTATGATAGATAAAGGGGACTTCTTCTGGTGTTCCACCAAACCATTCTATCATGCTATTATTTCCATCCATTTCATAAAATCTACGTTCGCAATCTAATATCCCAGATGCAGATGCAGTTGCGGCAACCATGGGTAGGGTAGGGTCTAAATGGTTATTGGCATAAATTGCTCCCGTAGCACCCCCCATGGAACCACCAACCATATAAATTCTACGATAATCAACATTATAATTTTCCATCATCCATAAAATTTCACCTTCGACCATATCTTGCATCGATTGGTGATTATAATTGTTTGCTGACCCACCATAAGGTGATAAGAATAACCACCCCCTTTGATTTGCTTCCTCGTCAAATTCTGTTGAATAATTTGAGTTTTCATTTCCACCCCATTGGTGAAATGTAACTAATAGAGGGACAGCATCATAGCCTGAGTAATTTTCGGGAATTTGATATGAGAAAGTATCAATAGTATCTCCATCAACAACATAGTATTCGGTATGAATTTCTTGTGAAAAAAGAAAAGTGAAAAAATATGCAATGAGTATTTGTTTTAATTTCATGTGTTTAATTTACATCCAATTTGGTGTAAAAATCAAAAGGCCTCGAGGTGAATCGAGGCCTTAATCTAAAGGAGGAAGTTGAAAAAAATTCAAAGAGGAGGAATGAACGTCTTTCAACCATCTAAAATTACACCTAAAAACAATACTTGATTGTATTAATAATTGTAACAGAATGTAACGTGCCCGTTACAAATAAATTCAAGCAAATTAAATTTTATTAAAACTTCTAATAATTTTTATAAGCCACATTACACTAACCATTGGAGCCAAAATAGAAGAAATTAATGGTCCAAGCCATACATAATGTATTGGCATTTCTAACACATACAATATATACCATGCTAAAGGTGCACTAATCAACACAACTCTAAACAAAGTTAGTACAAACATTGGATTTGCATATCCAAGTCCTTGCATTATTCTACTACTGGTCATACCAAGTGTTACAAATGGATAGGCAAATGCCATTATTTTAAAATATCCCACAGAAATATCAATTATTGCTTGAGAATCTGTAAAAACGGGTACAATTTTATCAATAAAGAAAAAGAAAAATGCACTAAAAATAACTGAAATTATTACAGATTGAGATAACCCATATTTAATAATGTGATTTACTAAATCATATCGTTTAGCACCATGAAACATCCCAACCAATGTTACAAGGGAAGTTGCTATTGAAATAATAGGTAAAAAGAACAAATGCTCTATTCTACCTGCTGTTTGATATCCAGCAACTGCATCCGAAGAATTTAAAATAATATTAAATACAAATGCTCCCATGGACATAATTAACATCGATAAAGATGCGGGTAATCCTAATCGGAATATCTCTTTAAAAATGAATGGTTTAAATGAAAAATTCTTGGTCGAAAGGGTAATATATGCGTGATTTTTAAATACCATAGTATAGGTGAATATGCTAAATACAATTACTTGGCTAATTACTGTTGCTATTGCTGCCCCTTGAATTTGGTAATAATGTATAAGGATTGGATCAAGAATAATATTAATGACTGTCCCTGCACCCAATACTTTCATGGGGAAGATATTATCGCCTTCCCCCGATAGAATGGACCTAAAAAAGACCGACATAATCATAAAGAAAGAACCGCCTACCATGATGTAAAAATATTCTAATGCAGTTTGTGTGGTTAAGGCATCAGCACCTTGGGTTAAAAGAAATTGTTCACCATATACAAATCCAAATATGAGAATGATTGTAGTAATAATAAATCCCAAGAAAATAACATGTTCTGCGGTATTATCTGCATTTTTTTTATTTTCGGCACCAATGTATTGTGCAATTACCGTTGTGGCACCCGAGCCAAGACCAAAAGTAATTCCCATTAGAATAAACAAAAATGGAAATACATATCCCATGGCTGCAAGAGCTGTACCACCCACCCATTTTCCGATAAAAGCGGTGTCAACCAACATGTAAATTGCCTGTACCGACATCCCCATCATCATAGGTAGTGAAAGTTTCCACAATGATTTTTCTGGCTCTGCTATAAAATCGTTTAATCTACTTTGTTTTGGTTGTATATCCATGAATACTTCTTTTGTTAAGCTTGAAATTTACGGAGGTTATAATATGTGAACATTGTATTATTCTCGTCTATTAACTCTGATAAAAATGGAGTAATATCTTATCTGAAATTGATGGGATTAATAGGAGTATTTAACTCCGAATTTGATATGAGAAAATGATTCTTCTAATGATGCAAATATTCCATCATCACCTATAAATTGTGTAATTGATGATTCAATTTTAAAATTATCAGTCATAGTATAATTAACAATTCCACCAAGCATATACTCTGTATCATCTAAATTGACGAATGCGATTGCAGATAATTCTAAAGCATCATCTAAGTAATTGTACTTGGTTGAAAATAATATTGACTGATTCGAAAACATGGCAAATGGAGTACCCATACCTGGGAGGAAATTATCTTTAGTTAATGGTTCAATGTCGCCGTTGGCATTTATTGTACTTCCTTTAGTACTAAATACAGTTTGATTAATAAATTGAAAATTAAATAATACATCAGAATTTGTTGTGTACTCTACTTGATACACCCCTTGATAATAATGGGCTGAAATATCACCACTTGCATTTTCTGTATCAAAAAATGCAAGTTCGCAACGATAAGTAAGTTCATCCCAAAAACCCAATAGATTGAAGCCAACCATTTGTGAATTTTTGTACCCAAATCCTGTACCTGCAAATGAAAATCCTCTATCATATCCATTAAAGTATGAAATTGTTATATCATTTTCACCCAGAGTAGTGCTTCCTGAAAATCCAAATTCCAACGGATTAGCAACATCTTTTATATTCATTGCTTCCAATTTTTCTAAAGTCTTTGAAAACGGAAAATTTGGTTCATCAATCACTATTCTATTTGGAATATGTTCTGGGATTAATATTGCTTGGAGTTGCCAATCTTCTAAATAATAGTTGGCTGAAAGTGAAAGATTACCCAATTTTCGTTCTGTGTCTGGTGAAAACATATAATAGTAATCATATGCATTTATATTATCAGTTGGATTATTCCCATCAGCAATTCCCCATGAATGGATTTGTTTACCAACTCTAAGTTCACCCCAATATGGATAATATGCCAAATATGCTTCTCGTAGCTGTGGCTCAAAATAGTCACTATCAGACCATTTGGTTTCAAGTGCAGAATTGGCAATAAAATCTATGTTTCCAAACGTATATCCTACATCGAGAGTTGCAATTCTAAACGGGAGTGAAATTTCGGATCCATCCTTTATATTAACCATACCCAACGGTCGAAATGACCCTTGAAACTGAAATTGAGAAAGTAAAAGGGATGGAAGAAAAACTAAGAATAAAAATCTCATAACAACTCCTTAATGTTGGTGTTGAATAAAATACATTGTCATAATTCCAGCAATTATCAATATTGTTTGGATTAGACTATCTTTAATTTTGTTTTGCTCATGCAAGTGCGGAATCAAATCACCAATTGCAATATATATGAAACTTGCTGAGGCAATTCCCATGATATATGGAGTAGTAATATTTATCCATTCCATAAAAAAGTAGGCAAGGATACCACCTAAAGCAGCAGATAGTCCTGAAATAATATTCAATCCGAATGCCTTCTGTTTGGAGTAATTATTTTTTAACAGAATAGCAAAATCGCCAACTTCCTGTGGAATTTCATGTGTGATTACAGAAAAGGCTGTAGCCATTCCTAATGGGATGGAAGTTATAAATGCTGCTGCGATTACAATACCGTCAATAAAATTATGGAAGGCATCCCCAATGAGAATCAAAGACCCTGAAGCCTCATGAACATGACAATCCGTATCATGGCAATGTCGCCATAACACGATTTTCTCAAGAAGGAAGAATAAAATAAGTCCACCAAGAACGGTCATAAACACCGTTTTAGATGGCAGAGTATTCAGAGCATGGGGTATCAATCCGAGGAATGCTGCCCCCAGCAAAGTTCCGGTGGCGTAGCTGATGAGTCCAGGGAGGATGACCTTCCAAATTTTGGATGGAAATAGAAGCAATAAACTCGCAAGTATAATTGCTCCGAGACTACCTAATATTGAAAAGAATATGATATAGGGTAATATCATTTAGGTAACCGTTTTAAGTTTTTTTCTTGAAATAATGACGATTTTACTCCTGAGTCTAATTCAATGTTTTCAAAAGTAAGTTTTGTAGTATGATTTTTTTGAATATTGGTTACGAAAATTTCGGTTGGGGTATCATATTCTTTTATATGTTTGTAAATGAATGTTTTTTCCTTCAATATATTTCCACTTTTATCAAATGAAGTTTCTTTAAGGGGAACCAAAGATTGTTTCTCAATCCATGTTACATGTTTGCTGTATTCAGAATTAGTTTCCTCTTTAGGGGATGTTTCTAAAATATAGTATTCACTATTTTGAATTGTATCTAAACCTGTAATATGGTAGGTGTTTTCAGACAAGTCTCGATTTGTTAAATCTTCATAACTAAGGTCAGACCCCATAAAAGCATCAGATTTTTTCTTTGATGAAATGCGTCGAACTTTTTTAAATGCTGGAAGCCACAGTCTAATTTCATCATCTTTATTTTCATGTTCAATTTTTAGTAAGGCAACCCCTTTATCATCCGCTGGGGATAAAAAATAAATCATCTGTTTTTCCCCACCATCTTGAGAAATACTGCGAATACTGGATGTTCTACTTTTTCCCTTTTTATTGGTTAATACCATTGTCAAATTCGCCTTCATATCCTTTGGTTTTGGTTTGGCATCAATTTGCTTGGCAAGTTGTTCACCATTTATTGCAAAAACAAATGAAGAAAAGAAAATTAAATATTTACATAGTTTCATTTTATTCCTTTATTTATAAAACATCTTTTTGGAGTAGGTTCAATACTCATTTATCAATGTTTTACTAATTTATGTTTAAATAATTCTAATGACGATGCTAAAATAGTTAAAGTTCCTAGAGATGTTGAAATCATTGCAAACACCATTAGTCCGCCCATGTGTACAAGGGGGATTAATGTTGAAAAAATGAGTGCTCCAAATCCCATGTTTGAAAATGCATCAAGTAGTATTGGATACCCAACATCATCCACAGATTTTTGGCTAATTTTATCAATTGTTACTCCATTCTTAGAATAATGTATGAATTCAGCAATATAATGGATGGAAAAGTCAACCCCAACCCCAATAATAATGGACGATAATAATGCGGTAAAATGACTTAAATGCACACCAAACCAACCCATGAGTCCAAAGTTTAATATTACTGCTGAACTTAATGGAATTATTGATAGCAATCCATACCTCCACGATTTAAAAAATATCCAAGCAATTGCACCAATTATTAGTATTGAAAAGAAAATACTTGTTAATGATGACTCAACTACTAAATCTACAAAATCATTTAAGAACATGAGCATCCCAGAAACATGTACAGTCATCTCGCTTTCAGTATTATTCTTAATAAATTTATTAATAGTGTCTGCGTGTGCTACAACATCTTTGGTAGAAATTGATTGCATCATTGCTGTGATGAGTCCAGTTTCATATTCATAGTCAACCAATGCACTAAAATCATCATCATCGCCCGACATTGAGTACATGGTAAACAAATTATTAACCTTTTCTCGTTCGTCAGGAATGGTTTCAAATGTTGGGTCATCATCCATGACTGATTTATGCATTTCTTTGATGACATTAGCAAGTGAAATGGTTGTATTTACCGTTGGCATCAACTCTAGGAAATCCTGAATTTTAACCATATCATTTAAATTTTTAGGGTCTTTCATGTCCCCTTCAAGTTTCATCACTAAACTCATTGAACCTGACATTTCTTTATCCAAAAAGATGGTAGATTCGCGTAACACATTTCCAGGTTTAAAAAAGTTGATTACATTAACTTCAACCTCAATAAATTGGAATCCAAGGAGTGAGAACAAAACAATTGCAATACCACCAAATAGGACTTTTTTAGGTCGTTGAATTATATCTTTACTGAATCGATGTATGATGTTTTCAATTATACTAGGTTTAGATAATGCTGTGGAATTTAGATTCCATTTTTTCAATGAAATTAAAGATGGGAGGAGGATTGTTGAAAGTAGCCATGCCCAAGTAATTCCAAAACCTATGGTAACACCGTACCCAACCATTGGGCGAATTGGCGAAGAGAGTAGGGTTAAAAATGCAGCCACAGTGGTTAATGATGTTAGAGAAATAGGCAACATTAACTGATTCATCGTTTTTCGAATAGCAGTTTCTACATTTTTGTGTTTGCGTGCTTCGCGGAAAAAACGTGAGATAACATGTACTCCATCTGAATTAGCGATAGTTAAGAGGACAATTGGCATTGATGTATTGAGCATTGAAAAATAAAATCGAGATGAACCTGAAAAATGAACAACCCAACCCATAAATCCCATCATTGCAAGTGCTGACATCATGATGACCGAAAGAACCATAGCAACCGCTGTCCAATTTCTGAGATTAGCAAGAAGAACAACAATCATTAAAATGAGCCCAACACTCATTAATGTACCTACTTCGTTTACAATAATTTCTGGAATTTTACCTACAATATATGATTCCCCTCCGAAATAAAACTCAAAATCTTGCTCATAAGGTTGTGTGATTTTAGAAACCTCTTGCGTAAGCTGTGGATAATGCAGATTATCTGTAGGTCGAATAACAACATTCATGAAGTTACCATTACGTCCCAAAATACGTGACGATACACCTGTATTTTCTTCAAGATATGATTTTATTTCAGCAATTTCACTTTCAGAAAGTTGTTTCTCTGACATGAGGTCATTGACTTCCATCCATCCATCTTCGCTGTCAATTCTATTTAATGTAGCAATTGATATAACTTCTTCAACAAGTGGTTTTCCGTCAAGTGTAATTTTTTCAAATTGTTCGGTTAATTCCCATGCAGTTTCGAGAGTTTTAGAATTATATACTGACTCATTTGAGTTGCCAAATGCCACAAACATAAATTCAGTTTCACCAAATTCTTCATTGATTTCCTCCCATACAACTCGAGAGGGGATATCCTTTGGAAGCAAGTTCATAATATTATCATCCACAATAATATTTCTTACTCCAGATCCAATAATTAGGGTTAAAAATACCATTATGGAAAAAGTGAGTTTAGGGCGTTGTAAACTATTATTTATAAACCATTGCTTCATGCTACAGCAATTCCTTTCATAATAAAGGTTCTAATTTCAAGTTTTAATTCATCGATTGAGGGCATGTTTTCTTCGGTAGTTGTAACAAGTTTTTCTAAAATTGGCATAGACATAAACGGGAAAACAATTGCCCCTACAATCATTGAATATTTAAACATATCAAAAGCTGATGATTTTTCAGAATTAAGAGTTTGTTTCCATAATGGGATCATTGATGACATTTTTTCTAGTAAGAAATGGGAAATATATTGACCCTCATTGACTTGCTCTCGTGCAACTAATTTAGCAAAAATTAAATGTTTCTTCTTTATGACAGAAAAATAGGCATCAATAATAGAATCAATTACTTCGGTAAGTGTTTTATGTTTTTTCAATGATTGGGCAACGTGTAAATAAATTGGTGAGATAAGTCGTTCCATAACCGCAAGGTTAAGCCCATCTTTATTTTTGAAATAATAGAAAATCAAATTTTTGTTAATGTCTGCTGATTCAGCGATTTCACGCGTGGTTGCACCATTAAATCCTTTTTGGGCAATAATTACTTCAGCAACATCTAAAATTTTATTGCGAGTTTCATCTGGATTTGATCTTTCTGATTTTCGTGGTCGTGCCATGTTGATAAATTATTGACCATACGGTCAATAAACCAAGAAAAAGTAATAAAATTTATTAAATAAGATAAAATAATCCTTAAAAAATAATATTATTAGTTTTGTAATTTATACGGTTCGCAATTAGGCGGATTTTGATAACACATTATTGATTATAGGAGAAAAATAATTATGTATAAAACTGTTGACGATTTTATGTCGGTTGTGATTGAAAAGAATCCGGCACAAGAAGAATTTCATCAAGCAGTAGAAGAAGTGGTTGAATCTCTTTGGGATTATCTTCAAGAGAATCCACATTATATGCATGCGAAAATATTGGAACGCGTGGTAGAACCTGAACGAGTAATTATGTTTAGAGTTCCTTGGCGTGATGATAAAGGGAATGTTCAAGTAAATCGTGGTTTCAGAGTTGAATTTAATTCTGCAATTGGACCATATAAAGGTGGATTGAGATTTCACCCATCTGTAAATCTTGGAATATTGAAATTCTTGGGGTTTGAACAAATATTTAAAAATAGTTTAACAACATTACCTATGGGTGGCGGTAAAGGTGGTTCAGATTTTGATCCTAAAGGTAAATCAGATAATGAAGTTTTAAGTTTTTGTCAATCATTTATGACAGAATTACAACGGCATATTGGTCCTGATACAGATGTACCAGCTGGTGATATTGGTGTTGGTGGTCGTGAAATTGGATTCATGTTTGGACAATATAAACGTCTTCGTAATGAGTTTTCTGGTGTATTAACTGGTAAAGGATTGAATTGGGGTGGAAGTTTAATTCGTCCTGAAGCTACTGGATATGGAACAGTGTATTTTGCTGAAGAAATGCTCAAAACACGGGGTGACTCTATGAAGGGTAAAATAGTTGCTGTATCTGGATCTGGAAATGTTGCTCAATATGCTACTGAAAAAGTGAACGATCTTGGTGGTAAAGTGGTTACATTGTCTGATTCATCGGGAACTATTTATGATCCAAATGGTATTGATGCTGAAAAATTAGCGTTTGTACTTGACCTGAAAAATGTGAAACGTGGTCGAATTAAAGATTATGCAGATAAATATGATGGTGTTGAATATTGGGAAGGTGATAGACCTTGGAAAGCAAAATGTGATGTTGCTTTACCATGTGCAACACAGAATGAAGTGAATAAAGCTGAAGCTGAAATGCTTATTCAAAATGGTTGTATCTGCATTGCTGAAGGTGCAAATATGCCATCAGAACCTGATGCAATTGATGTGTACTTAAATAATAAAATCTTGTACGGACCAGGCAAAGCTGCCAATGCTGGTGGTGTTGCAGTATCAGGTCTTGAAATGAGCCAAAACAGCCAACGACTTACATGGAGTAGAGAAGAAGTAGATAGTAAATTACATGGCATCATGAAAAGTATTCATGAATCATGTGTTGCCTATGGCACAGACGGTGACTTTATTAATTATGTGAAAGGTGCAAATATTGCAGGTTTCATTAAAGTTGCAGACTCAATGTTAGACCAAGGTGTTGTATAAAAATACTAAAAGTGATTAGTAAAAAAGGCTCCAATTGGAGCCTTTTTTTATCTTCTAAATATCTGTTATTTAATAACAAATTTTCGAAAAAATGTAAATACCAGCCCAAAGCATAGTACCGAGAGTACAGCTAAAACATTAAAGTAAATGTCGTACATATCAAATACCCTGTACGGGATATACAATTGTGAAAGCTCATCAATCAATCCTATTGGAATTGCTACAAAGATTGTTTTTAGGATCAATGGAA
This sequence comes from uncultured bacterium, assembly GCA_964400495.1. Classification (GTDB taxonomy): domain Bacteria; phylum Fidelibacterota; class Marinisomatia; order SCGC-AAA003-L08; family D37C17; genus CAYNTS01. Next base: position 19,602 of record CAYNTS010000040.1, read on the forward strand.
TAACATTAGGTTTGATTTTTTTTCGTTCAGTAAATGCTTCATGAATAAATATAGTTAAGATACCATATTCTAATAAATGACTCCGTTCAGAAACATTTAAACGAATAAACAATAAGATAAAAATTGCCAACAAACCCAAACTAAGTAAGATTTCAAATTTGTGTTTAGGTTGTAAGCCATACAGAAAAATTGAAATTCCAATCATTCCCAAGGATAACATAAACACAGATGCTAGTTGTTCATGAGAATTTATAAACAGAGTAAATGGCTTACTTTTTAATAGGGTTATTAATATAGAAAATAATACCAATTCTGCTCCAACCCAATACCACATTTCTCTATTTGAAGTAAAAAATACCATATTGAAATTTATCATTAGGTAGTTAATGAACAAACTTTCAAAGATAAAATTCAATTTATTTAATGCCATATTTAGGTAGTTTTGTCAAATTTATTTTAGAAAAGTAAATAGATTGGTGCTATATTATGGATAGGTTTACAATA
>CAYNTS010000041.1:0-18705 GCA_964400495.1 uncultured bacterium
ATTCTGTTTATCTACAACCTACATTGAAAAAAGTATCGTTAAGTGTGAAGAATCACTTTTATATATGGGAACTATATTTAAAGAAGAATTATTCGTTTTAAGGAGTATATCATATCCAATTTCCAGAGATTTATCTGGGGTATTTCTATGGTGATATTTCATTACCTCATTTGCATAATCTACAGTATTTTGGTTAATTATATTAAGAGATAGTCGTTCTTTTACAATAATTTGCAAACTGTCAATATTATAATTTTCACCAAATAAACATGATAATATTATGAATATAAAAAGTTGTTTCATTATTTAATTATTAATTTTCTGAAAATCACTCCCAGTTGGATGTTGAAACACTTTTAGTTCAAACTGAGGAATTACAGCTAAGATATGATCAAAAATATCAGATTGAATTTCTTCATATCGAATCCAATCTGTATCATTGCTGAACACATAAATTTGAATTGGTAACCCTCTATCAGTTGGTTCAAGTTGACGAACTAAAAATGTCATTTTATCATGGATTAATTTATGTTGTTTCAAATACGCTTTCAAATATGCTCTAAACGTTCCAATATTGGTTAATCTTCTTCCATTAGTGAGTTCATCAGTATTTATATTTTGGGATGAATTATATTGATTTACTTCCTCTTGCTTGCTTGATAAATAATCTTGGATTAACTCAATTTGCCTAAACTTTGCAATCATATTTTCATCAAGAAATTGAATGCTAGACATATCAATAATCACTGAACGCTTTATTCTTCGTCCCCCACTCTCTGACATTCCCTTCCAATTTTTAAAAGATGAATCAATTAATTTATGGGTAGGGATTACCGTAATTGTTTTATCCCAATTTTGAATTTTAACTGTGTGTAACGCAATATCAATCACATCACCATCTGCACCAAATTGTGGGGCTTCAATCCAATCTCCAATTTTCATAAGGTCATTTGAATTAATTTGAATGCTTGCCACAAATGATAAAATCGTGTCTTTAAAAACCAACATAAGTACAGCTGTTAGTGCACCTATTCCACTCAGTAAATAAATGGGTGAACGACCACTCAATACTGCTGCTAAAATAATGAATCCAAGTAGGGTTGTAAACAATTTAGCGACTTGGATATACCCTTTAATATGAAGTTGTTCAGCATATTTTGTTTGAGTATAAATATCAGTGACTGCCGATAAAAATGCATTTACAGCTAAGATTCCAATCATTACCATTGCACCCATACTCAGGCGTTGTAAAACTAAACTATAATCAGGAATTACATCAGCAAAATTGAAAATGATAATTGCTGGTGTTAGATATGCAATTCTATGGAAAAAATTTCTTTCAATGAGAATGTCATCTAACTGAGTTGTAGTTTTTCGAAGAATTTTGGTAATAGCTGTTAAAAATATCTTTCGTGTTATCAGAAATGAAATCCAACTACCGAGTAAAATTAATACAAACGTTAGTAATTCATTCCAAAGTTCATGTTGTGCTAACCAATTTTGAAATTCTTGTAAAGTCATTAACAAATCATCCTTCCATACATTGGGTTAATACGTGTGTGAAGTCATCTTTAGATACCGAAAATGGATGCGTGGGATGACATGCATCTTCAATTGCAATTTGGCTTAATTGTTGGATATCATTATGACAAAAATCATGGTTTTGCAATCCCAATTTAACTCCTAAATTTTTAATAAATGATGTAATATTATTCTTTAAAGATTGGTCTGAATCAAACAAATTATTAACTGTTTTTAACTTATTTTGCAGTTCAATATTACCACTTTCAATTGCTCTTTGCAAAGCAAACTCAATACAATCTGGCATTGCTAGTGCATTTGCTAGTCCATGATGTGTATTTTTAACAGCAGAAAGTGCATGTGCAATCGAGTGTATCATTCCCAACCCTTTTTGGAATGCAGTTGCACCCATAGTTGCTGCTAAAAGCATTTCACCACGAGAAATAATGTCATTCCCATTATTAAATACTTTTGGAAGATTATCAATTACCATTTTCATTCCGCGAAGTGCAATTGCATCTGCCATTGGATGATAGGAGTCAACCAAAAATGCCTCCAAACAATGTGAAAAAGCATCAATACCAGTTGCTACAGAAATATGAGTTGGTAATTTTGTTGTTAATTTTGGATCTAATACTGCAATATTGGGCATTAAATCTGGATGAAAGAATATTGTTTTTCTACCTGTTTCTTTCAAAGTTACTACAGATGAGCGTCCAACTTCACTCCCAGTTCCAGCAGTTGTTGGTATTGCATAGAATGGTGGCATTTGATTTATTATGAGCGCATCTCCACCTTTTGCATCATCGTATTGAGCAAGTGGTAAATCATGTACAACCAAAAATTTGACTGTCTTCGCAACATCCATTGCGCTACCACCCCCTAAACCAATAATTGCTTCGAATTTCCCATCAATGAAAAATTGACGTGCTTTTAAAACATCTTCTTCAAGGGGGTTCGAATGGATGTCAGAAAACACCTCAACACGTAAGTTATTTTCAACACATTCATTTCTAACTAGTTCAGCAATTCCAGCATTTACCAATCCTTGATCGGTGATAATCAAAATATTAGTTGCACCCTCTTTTTGAATTGTATTTGGTAGAGATTGAATTGAGTTTTCACCAAAATATATAACGGTTGGAAAATTATATTGATTCATGATTTCCATTTAAATAATTTCAAAATATCGTTTTAACATCCAGTTCCAGTCAACATCACATGATTTTTGTTCATCATATACTTTTGCTTCCCATTCTCTTGTTACAGTGAAGTGATTCACCCAAGATTCGCCAAAAATTTCTTTCATTATATCACTTTTACTAAACTCACTAATTGCATCTTTAAGTGTATTTGGAAGTTTTGGGTTTGTCTTTGAAGTATCTAAATCATACGCATTACCATTTACCATTGGGAAAGGTTCTAATTTATGTTTGATGCCATATAATCCTGTTGCAACAGATGCAGCCAAAGTTAAATAAGGATTTCCATCCGCAGCAGCAATTCGATATTCCAAACGGGTACTTTTTTCTGATCCAAGTATATATCTAATTGCACAAGTTCTATTATCATATCCCCAATTTGCATGTGTAGGTGCCCAAAATCCTTTAATCATTCGTGTGTAAGAATTAATCGTTGGTGCCACCATTGGTAATACAAACGGAAGTAGTTGTAACTGTCCCGCTAAATAATGTCGACATGTATCACTCATTCCATCTTCTTTTGTGGTATCATGAAATGCACTTGTTCCATCTTTATTCCATAACGATTGATGCAGGTGCCCACTTTGCCCCGGATATTCTGGACTCCATTTTGCCATAAATGTTGACATTAATTCGAGTCGTTGGGATAATACTTTTGTAAATGTCTTGAACAATGCTGCTTTATCAGCTGATTGTAAACCAGAGTCAACGCTAATACATGCTTCAAGTACACCTGGTCCAGTTTCAGTATGAATTCCTTCAAGTTCAAAATCCATTTCATTTGCCATATCAATTAAGTCATGATACAACTCGCTATAAACAGAATTTCGAATTACAGAATACCCAAACATTCCAGGAGTAAATGGAATAAGGTTTTCAAAGTTTTTCTCTTCGATTGTATGAGATGTCTCATTAAACATAAAGAATTCATATTCAAATGCAGATTTTATTTTATATCCCATATCGTTTGCGTTGTTTAATACTTTTTTCAGTAGTTGCCGTGGACAAGCAGGGTAATGAGAACCATCTTCATACTCAAAATCTGCAATAAATAAAGCTGTATTTGGCTCCCATGGGATATTACGATAGGTAGAGGTGTCTATTTTAGCAGGAGCATCTGGGAACCCTGTTTCCCAACCTGTAACAGACGAGTTATCATATAATTCATCAGCAATATCCCAACCAAAAATGACATCACAAAACCCAAATCCTTTTTCAACGGCTGATGCAAATTTCTTAAAATTGATATATTTACCTCGAAAAACCCCATCAACATCAAAAATTCCTACTTTGATTTTTGAAATTCCGTCTGCTTTTAACTTTTCAACTATTGGGTGTGCCATAAATTTCCTATACTTTCAGTTTAAAATGATACGATTTTGGACGGGTTAATTGTTGAATACCAATTTTAGATAAACTTGCACCTTTTCCGCTATCTTTTACTCCAACCCAAGGTAAATGAGGATCTAAAAAATCACAACGATTCATAAATACAGTTCCAGTTTCAATCTTATCCGCAATCCTTTTTGCTCTGTCTTGAGATTGTGTCCACACCGAAGCAGTTAATCCATAGGGGCTATCATTCATAAGTTTGATTGCTTCATCATCACTATTAACAGGCATAATTCCCACAACTGGTCCAAATGATTCTTCCATCATTATTTCCATATTGTGGGTACACTTTGTAATTATAGCAGGTTTCATAAAGTTACCAGTAGCTGGAATTTCACCTGTAAATTCGTGAATGGTTGCTCCTTTATCTTTTGCATCTTCTAACTGTGAGACTATTGTATTAACACTAGATTGTTGAGCCATTGCCCCCATGGTTGTTTTTGGGTCAAGAGGAGCTCCCACATTTAAATTGTTCATCCAACTAATGGCATTTTCAACAAATCTATCATATAATAATTCATGGACATAAATTCGTTCTACAGAACAACATGACTGACCTGCGTTATAGAATGCACCATCCATTACATTTTCGAGCGCGTTTTCAAATTGTGCATCATCGCAAATATATGCAGGATCTTTACCACCTAATTCTAACCCAACATTAATAAATTGATTTGATGCCGATTGTTGGATTTTATGTCCACCACCTACAGAACCTGTAAATGAAACATGGTCAATTAATCCTGAATCAATTAGGTTTTCTGTATTTTGATGGGATAATACAACAGCTTTTACTAAGTATTCTGGTGAACCTGCAAATTTGAAAGCATCTTCAAAATGTTGAGCACATAATGGAGTGATTGAGCTATGTTTTATTAATACAGAATTCCCAGCTAAAACAGATGCAACAATTATGTTAACAGCAATAAGTAAAGGGTAATTCCATGCTGCAATATCAAGAACAACACCTAAGGGTTCTCGTTTAATATATCGATTGAATCCATCTATCTCTGGGAGGACTTCATCTGCAAGAGATGATTCGGCAATTTCGCATAAACCTTTCATGCGAAATATTGTTCCATTTACTTCATTAATTGAATGTGCAATAGGACGCCCCATTTGGTTGGTAACATCTAAGGCAATAATGTCCTTATTAGAATCAAAATAAGAAATAACCTTTTCAATTAACTGAATTCGTTTTTGAATGGTTGTATTTTTCCAATTATTTTGAGCATTTTTCGATTGAATTGTTAATGATTTTACATCATCAATTGAATGAAATGGAATTGAAGCAATCTCTGTATATGTTGCTGGATTTATTACGGTTAAATTATTCCCCATACGCTTGGTAAACCATCACCTTTCCGTGGTTTAATGTTAATGTGAATTTATCTGAATTAGATTCGTTTAATGTTCCTGAATATAAATAGGGAAGGGATGTTTCCTCCAATGGATATTTTAACCCACATGAAGTAATTATTATTGAATTGTCGGTTGAAAAAACAGAAATTTGTTGCCCTTTAAAACTATTAAAATTATTTTGTCCATTATCGGCAATAGAAAATTCACCATAATCTGTAATCAATTTGATTTTCAGTTTAGTTTCAAACTGTAAAATGGAAAAAATATTTCCTAGGGTATGGTCTTCTCGTTTTCCTGTTGCACCAACAATAATTACTTTATTAAAACCTTTACTTTCTAGCCATTTTATTGCTTTTCGTAAGTCATTTTCATGTTGATCAGGGATATGCTTACAAATAAAATGAAAGTTTTCTTTATTTTCCTTAGAAATTGAATCAAAATCGCCAATTATTAAAGTGGGTCTAAATCCATTTTGAACACAGGTATCAGTTGCACCATCACAACATATTATTTCGGAGGCATTCTCCAAATAATTTAATGGATTAAAGTGTATCGGGAAGTCTCCATTAACAACAATAACTGGAAATCTATTTAATTCCGTCATTCCAAGAAGAATTTAACCATGATTCATACATTGTTTTTTGGGATTCTGATGCGTTTTCAATTTGAGTAATACTATATTTGTCAAAAGGCATTTTCATTGAACCAACTTGCATTGTTTTTAACTGACCATTTCGAGAAATTATAAACTCATATTGAGCGTTTATTTTACAATTAGATAACATTTTTTTGATATTATAGGCTGTTAATCTATTTCCATCTAATGCAATAATCTCATCATTCACATTTAATCCATCAGAATATGCTGAACCATCAGAGAAAACACGTGAAATAACCGTAGAACCTGGTTTAATATTTAAACCAAACCACGATTTGTTCTCATTTTCAAGTTTGGAATATTCAGTTTTCAAATTCAAACCTGCAAATTTCAAAATTGAGTTAAAATCTAATTCTTCAGTATTATGTAGATATTTTTGGACAATTTCAAATCGAACTCCTGAAACTTTTTCAATAGCATTAAAGAAATCATCCTCGGTCAATCCTTCACCATTTTTGTTAAAATCATTCCAAAATATTCTATATACATCATCCAAAGAAGATTTATTTTGTGTTTTCTCTCGAATGAGTAAATCAAGAATTAACATTATTAATCCCCCCTTCAAGTAATATGAAATAGAGATATTATGGCTGTTTTCGTCGGGTCGGTAAAGTTTTATCCACGCATCAAAAGATGCATCAGAAACTGATTGAACATTTCGTCCTGGTCTTTTGTGTAATTGTCTAATATCGTGTGAAATTAATTCTAAATATTCTTTTACAGTTACAATGTTAGACCTTCGAAGTATATGATTGTCATAATAACTAGTTACTCCTTCAGCAATCCAAAGTAGTGATGTGTATGTTTCATTTTCATAATCAAATGGCCCAAGCCCCTCTGGGCGAATCCGTTTTACATTATATGTGTGGAAAAATTCATGGGATACTAACCCAATAAACTTGATATATAATTCTCTATCATTGAATCCGTTTCTGTCAAAAATCATTGAGCAGGAATTGCAATGTTCAAGTCCACCATAACCTTCAGAATTTAAATATAAAAAGAAAATATAGTGGTCATAAGGAACTGAACCAAAAATATTATGCACTGATTCTACAATTTTGATTGTGTCAGAAATGGTAGTTTCCATATCCTCATTTCCAGATGAAATTATGGCATATTCATGCGACACATTGGACGCTTGGAATTGTATGGATTTATGATTCCCAATTTCTATAGGAGAATCAACCAATTCATCAAAATTCTTAGCGATAAATCGTTCTTTGCTACTTTTATAATTTTCAAGGGTTGTAGTGATTTTATTCCATTCGTGATATGGTTCAACTTCAACAGATAATTGTTGGTTTTCATAACCACGTGGAATCATAAATATACTTGCTCCATTTATCATTGCATGCTCACTATCTAAAAAACTTGTACGCACGCTCATTTCAAATGCATATACTTCATATTCAATAGTACATTTATTTAGCCCATTTAGTTCTATTTTCCATGTATTTTTATTAATTTTTGAAGCATTTAATACTGTATCTCCTGAATAGAATTTTGTAGAAACAACATTTCTTGAAAATTCTCTAATAAGATAAGAACCTGGTGTCCATGTTGGCATAAAAATTTCTAATGTATCTTCCAGTACATCCCCTATTTCTAATTTTACATTAAAAATATGGGTATAGGGTTTTTCCATTGAGACAGTGTAATGTATATTTGCTTTTTTCATAAATCTACCTTTATTATAATCCTCATTTTACTTAATTATTGCTCGTATTTAAGTAACAATTTAATGAAAATGTATATGAGGTCATTACTCTTTTTTAGAAAAGGTTTATGTTTGTAATTTTGAAGTTATGAATTCAATCAAATTATTAATTGTTTGGGTAGGTATTTCATTTGGTTTTGGATCAGATGTAAATGCCATTCAAATTTTACAAAATGTAATCAATAATTCTCAATTTGTAAATCAATCTTACACTGTTGATTTAAACCAAACTCAAAAAAACAAACTAGATAAATCTCGGAAATTTGATATTTTCACCCAATGGTTAGATACTGGAATAGTTCAAAAGAAAATTCGTGTAATTACTAAAGAACCCAAAAATATGAAGGGAGTTTCATATTGGGTACATCAAACTGAAACTGGAGGTAAAAAACGCTGGATGACTTTACCATTAACAGGGAAATTAGTTGATATTACAGATAAACCAATAAATCGAAATGAATTTGATATGTCGGAATTAGAACTGTCAATAGAGACTATATTTACTAATAATAATGAAATAATAGGTGATGAAACAATATTTGGCAGAAACTGTGTTATTATTAAAAGTTCTCCAAATAAATATTCTGTACATAACCCTATTAAAAAACTGTGGATTGATGAAGAATTTAATATTATTAGAAAAGCTGAATTTATTTCTAAAAGTGGTAGAACAATAAAAGGAATGATTATTCCTAAGATAATTCAAATAAATGATTATCAATTTCCAAAACTCATTGAAATATTTGACAAAAAAAAGAAGGTACAAATTAATTTAACTATATCAAATTTCAAACTTGAAGCTCAAAATAATTCAATTTTTGAACCCACAAACATAAAATATGACTAATAGAATAAAACGAACTAATGACGAGTTGAAAGCTAATCGTCCTACGTTGGATGAGGTTGAATTCATTCCACGAGTACCTATTTCTATATTGGTTGAAAATGTACGATCTGTTCACAATGTGGGCTCCATTTTTCGATCAGCAGATGGATTCGGTGCTGAGAAGATTTATTTAACAGGGTACACTGCTTATCCTCCAAGAGATGACCTGCATAAAACTGCACTTGGTGCAGAGGATGCTGTGCCTTGGGAACATTTTGAAAATCCAATTGACGCAGTGAATACCATTAAAGAAAGTGGAGTATCTTTAGCCCTTATTGAGCAAACTACAAGTTCAAAATCTATTTATGAATTGGATTTGAAATTCCCGATTTGTTTCATTGTTGGGAATGAAGTTAGCGGAGTATCTGAAGAATTATCTGCATTAGCTGATATTCATATTGAATTACCCATGAGAGGGATAAAACAAAGTTTAAATGTGTCTGTTGCTACAGGTGTAGTTGGGTATGAATTATCTAGAATGTTTTTTGTTAAAAACAATCAAGAATTTTAGCTTTATTACTTATCAATTGCTAAGGGTTGCAATACCGTTGTAAATTTTGACCTTATTTATCTTCAATATTTATAATTTTACGGAGTAGTAATGCAAAATTACTTAAGGAAATATTTTCGACTATCCTTTATTTTACTGGTTTCACTTTTTTCAATGAATTGTCAAACACAATCGTCTGTTACGCCCGATGTAGAATCACCAAGCAATGATAAAGAAAGTAATGTAAAAAAGTTAAAGGTTAATTTACTCCTTCTAGAAGAAAAAATAGATGAAATGGGAAGGCAAATTGCCAGTCTAAATTCAACAATTGAAAATCAAACATCTACTATTTCTACTTTAGAAGAAAAACTAAATGCTCCTAACGATGTTAATACTTCTGGCTTGGATGATTCAATGTTGAAACTACAAAATAAAGTTAAAATTCTTGAAGATAGGGCATTTTATACTGATAGTTTGTATTTTGAAATTGTAAATGATTTGGTGATGATTGAAAATAAAATTGTATCTTTAACCACTAGTTATCGAGAAATGTCCGACCTTAAAATTAAAGGACATATTCAAGAAATTCCTCCAATCAGCAAAGAAGAATATAAAGCAAAATATATTGAAGCATTATCATTGTACCAAAACGGGGAATGGACAAAAAGTTTAGAGGGTTTTTCATATCTAATAACAGTTGATAGAACAAGTGATTTAGCAGATAATTGTCAATATTGGATTGGAGAAATTTATTATGCAATGAAAGATTTTCGTCGTTCTGTGCAAGAATTTGAAAATGTATTTTCTTTCCCTGCATCAAACAAAGCTGACCATGCTCAATATAAATTAGGCCTTTGTTATATCAATCTTGGAAATACTGATAAAGCAAAAGATGAGTTTAAAAAGCTACTCGATTATTATCCCAATAGTGAATATTACAAAAAATCAAAACAATATTATAATCAATACAATAATTAAAAGGATGATATGGCTCCATTAAAAGTATTCTATTTAACAGCGGAAATACTTCCGTTTTGCGAAACCTATAAGCTTGCAACTTTTACACGTAAAGTAACGAGTATTTTTCATGATAATCCAGATATTGATGTTAGATTAATCCAACCAAAATATGGATTTATTAGTGAACGGAAATATGTTTTAAGAGAGGTTATTCGTTTAAAAGATATGGAAGTTTCCTTTAACGGAAAACTTCATTTGGTAAATTTAAAATCTGCATTTATTCCTGAAACTCGTGTACAAGTTTACTTTATGGAAAATGAAAAGTATTTCAAGCCTGTTCCAGAATTATTGTATAAAGCTAGAAATGGCAGAATATTTAAAGATAATGATGAAAAATTTGCCTATTTTGCTCGAGTTGCATTAGATACTTTGAAAAAATTATACTGGCCACCTGATGTTATAATTTGCAACGATTGGCAAATGTCATTTATACCTCAGTTATTAAAAAATCAGTATGCCGAGGATGATTTTTATAAAAATATTAAAACTGCATTTATAGTTCATTCTGTAAACGATTACCGAAATTTTACTCAAAATTCTTTTAAAACTCTCGAATTAGAACCACCATCTAAATCTAAAATTATTGATAATATGTCTCAAGCAATGGAACATTCTGATATTAATATTTTAATGAATTATGAGGACGAGTCTCCAATAGAAGATTTGCAAAAAAATGAAAAACTCAATAAAATATTTGAACAAACTAATCATTCTGTAGTTGATATAGGCAAAGATGCAATGAAAAGCGATTGGCGTAAGGTTGCTAAATCAATTGAAACATCACTAAGAGATATAAAATAAATCATTGAAAAATTATTGTGTAAAATTAACTACTAAATTATTTTTAGTAATATGTGGATTGATATTGTTAACATCATGTGAAAATGAACCAATTTCGTTAAATCCTGAAGGGGGAAATACCTTTTCTTTCAAAACCTTTACAATTGGTGAAGAAAACTCCAGCTTCTCATATCAACATACTTCATTTACGGCGGTAGAGAGTAACCGACTTTATGTTGGAAAAATTGATCCCAATAAAATAAGCCATGCACTTATAATTATTAATCCTGACTCTCTCCTAAATAATGATATGTGCTCCGATACCAATATTGTTGAATTTACATCAGTTAGTTTTGAGATGATTGCAAAAAACAATATTCCTAATTCCCATTTTACTGAAATAGATTCTTTAAATGATTTTGATAGAAATGGAAGTGAAAGTACTTTTATCAATTCTAGGTGGGTTGTTTTAGATGATAGTTGGTTAACACCAGATGTAAAAATGCACTCTTTATCTGATTCAGATTTTGATAGTCTATTAGGAGAAACTCAAATAGATGCTACAATAGATGGTAAAACAATGCATATTCCCATTCAAATTCAAGATGTTAATAACAATTGGTGCACTGGAAGTACTGATAAAGTATATGGTGTACTTCTTTCTCCAAATGAGGACTTTGATTATTTAGTTGAGTTTTATTCCTCAGAATATTATTCAACACCCCATTTTGAATTTACCTATGATAAAAAATCAACTGAAGTAATAAATGAAAATAGATATGAGATAATTGAAGTATCTTCAGATGCTTTGGATGTTTTGGAATTTGATTCCAATTTTTCAGATACTCTTGATGCTTGGGGAACTATTTTAAGTTATGATGTAAATGATGGAATTATTATTAATTCATCATCTACTCCCCAAGAATTATTTAGTATTACTATAACTCCAAATGAATCTTTACTTGACTCCATTTCAGAAATTCAATTGTACATTAATCCACTAAATACCATATTTTCATATGATGATAATGACCCCACCGGAGATAATGAATTTTGTGAAACAGATTCACTTGGAGTTGAAACCTGTGTGGGAACTGAAGGAAATGGTACCTTTGATGAAGGTGAATATTTTTACGATGTTGGAATTGACAATTTAAGTAGTGAAGAAGAAAATGGATATGATAACGCAGACCCTAATGAAGCAAATGGAATACTTGATGATAGTGAATTAGAATCGTGGTTTGATTTAGGTAATGATAATGCTCCTGATTCATTAGAAAATGGATGTGGTGGAAAATTAGAAATAACTTATAGTTCTATTATTGAAACTTTGGAGCTAGATTCAGTTAATTTTAACATAGAAGAATATATTGTTGGAGATGATACTACCACAATTTGCGGTCAACTCTATTGGGGCGATGAAGGATGTAATAATTGTAGTTTTAGCGACCCCAATGGGGATGATTATAATATTGATCCGAATGGTGATGATTATGATGAAGAGACTGAAACAGGTTTTGAGGGTAATGGTGTTTGGGATTTTCTTGATTGTGGAATTGATTCAAATAATGAAGAAATTTGTGCTGATGAAGATGCATGGGTAGATACTTTTGGTAATGGTGTTTGGGATGTAGGTGAACTTTTTGAACCGTTTTTGGATTACGGAATTGACCAGTTAGCAGGATATTTTGATGCTGATAGCTCAGAAGGCAATGGTAAATACGACGAAGGTGAATACTATTATGACACAGGTATTGATGGATTATATAACTCGAACGAAATTGACTACAATCCTACAGGGACTGAAAACAATGATGAATTAGACTCTGCTGAAGATTTCAATGACTGTGGGGTGGACTCCTGCACAAATGATATTGACCCAACTGGAGACGATTATTCTCCAATAAATCTTGAAGGATTTGAAGGAAATGGTGAATGGGATTTTCTTGATTGTGGAATTGATTCAAATAATGAAGAAATTTGTGCCAATGAAGAAGCATGGGCAGATAATTTAGGTAATGGTGTTTGGGATGTAGGTGAACCTCATGAAAAATGGGATGATTATGGAACTGATCAAACCGAAAATAGTGAAGAAACCAATTTTGGTAATAACAGCTTAGATTACACATTGGGTAGTAATTTATATTCTTTGGATTTAGATAATCCAGATTCTATTACATATTCTTTACCTGATATCTCTGAAAATGATATGACGTTAGGAATAACCCAAATCAATTATAATGAAAATGAATCCACGCATGAATTAGTATTTTCTATTCAATCCAATGAAAATATAACAGGAATGCAATTTCAATTATCACATATTCAATATTCTTATACTATTGGGGACACTATTGAAATAACCCAATCGGTAACAGATGGTGTCGTTGAGGATGTTTCTTTATATACATTAGACGATTTTACAGAAGATGATACTTTAAGAATTCAATACGGACATGGGATTGAAACTCATCTTACTTTTGACAGTTTAGCCCAATTTATTGATGAGCACAAACATTCAATCATTTCGGATGACTTTACTAAACTTATCTTGTATATTGATTCAACCAGTGTAATCTCTGAAGAATCGACACTCCTTTATATTAACAGAGAAACAGAAGATGATGAAGGGTATCTATTGAATTATCCCTATTTTAAAACAGTTTCATCAACAACTGATTCTATTATTATTGATTTTGGGGAAGCAATTCAACGTTATATAACTGGTGAATATGATTACGAAGGGTTCACACTAAAATCTGATGGGCAAACATTTAATTTTTCTCAGGTAAAATTAGACCCAAGTAAAAAACCAAAGTTGGAGATATTTTACTCAGAATGAGAAGTCGACTTTTACTATTATTTTTAATTATTTCTTTGAGTTTTTCTCAATCATCTTCTATCGCTTTGCGTGGACTTGGTGAGCCAAAATCAACTATTGACCCTGCCTCAATTGCCTTAGGTGGATCTCAATATTTCTCTGGTAATTCAAAGCAAACTAGTATATCCTCTCCCTCATCTTTTTGGCGTTCTGCATTAACACGGATTTCAATGCTTAATACCTATGATGAAATTGAATTTGACAAATCACCCCTGCAAAAACAACACAATTTTACTTATTTTGGATTTGCTGTTCCTGTTGGAATAAAAAAAGTCTTTTCATTTGGTCTGATTCCTGCAACACGAATAAATATGACTATTTCTGAAGATGAATATGCTTATCTTGGTGCCGATGTAAGTCCAGAGGGTTATCCAATTGCAATTCAATCTGACTATTCCTTCGAAGGAGGAATATCACAATTTTTTACTCTCTTCTCTTTTTCCTTAGATAAAAATTTATCTTTTGGTTTACGATGGAATTTTATGTTTGGGACAATGACAAACGTTGAAACTTCCAATTACTACTCCATCGATTATGAACAAGATTCTACCATGAATTATAATTTCATTAATTCTGATGGTTTGACAACAGTGAATGAGTTTACTGGTCAAAATTTATTATTTGAAATACGATATGCACGTGGTCGTCATGAATTTGTAAATTCTATCGATATTGTTTCACCTTTAAAAGTAACAACTCACCCATATTACTCTAATTCTGTGGTAACCGATGAACGAGTTTTTAACCACAAAATGAATTTACAAGCAATTGGTGTTGGTTATAATTTTGATATTAATCCGAATTCAGGTTTAATTTTAGAGTATCATACAAAAAATCCTGTGAGTTTTCATGAGGATGTACAAATATTTAATCAACCAACGTTATCTGAAATATCTATAAATTTAGGAATGTTTTACCGAGCGTTAAATCCACGATTAGGCTTTTGGAGTCAAGTAAACATTAGAGGTGGAACATATTACAAACAGTACGATGAACAATTTAATGACTATGGTCTAACAATGGGAGTAGGACTTGAGTTTTTACAAAATATGAATTCAGTTGATATTTCAATTGTAGTTGGTAGTAGAGATAGTATATTCCCAGAATACAAAAATGAAAATTATATGAATATTACTCTTGGGCTTACAACAGGAGAAAAATGGTTCGTAAAAAGAAGGAGAAAATAATGAGATTAAGTTTGTTTAGTATTGGGTTCGCAATGTTTATGGTATCGTGTACCCCACCAGAAGATGGTGCTTCACCTGATACATCATCTAACCAAACAAGCGCAGAAGTTAACCAAGAATGCGATTTATATTTAAGTTTTGCAATAACTAATTTTCAAAATAGAGATTTTCAAAGTACTGTAGAAAATTTTAACTATGTAATTGATTTAGGATGTGGAAAACGAAAAGCTCGTGATATTTATCAATGGCTTGGTCGTGCATATATTGAACTTGGAAAACAGGATAGTGCATCAATTGTATTTAAACAAGGTCTCAAGTTTTTACCAGATGATGAATCATTATTAAAAGTTGCATCTTGGAATGCAGGTAAAATGGGAGATTTTAACGAACAATTATTTTATTTAGATAAATGGTTAAGTCTAGATGAAACCAACTCTGAAGTATTAGAAAAATTATCTGATCTCTACAAAGAAAATGAAATGTATGAAGAGCAAATTAACATTTTAAACATGTGGTTATCCGTAGATAGTAGCAACAAAAAAGCCAATGCAGAAAAGAAAGCTACATATAATATTTTGGGTAAAGATGAGACAGATGTTGACAAAGAACGTTGGGAAGCGGACCCATCTAATGTCCAATATGGGATTGATTACGCAAATGGCTTACAGGATGCTGGAAATGATGAAAAAGTTGTTTCTGTATGCAATGAACTTTTAATGTATGAAAAATATAATGTAAAAGTACTTCGATTATTGGCTGATGCATATTTGAATTTATATCAGGAAGACGAAGCACTAAAAACGTTTGAAAATCTAGCAAAAGTTAACCCTTCAGACCATTCAGTTTTTATGGAAATTTCAGAAATTTATAGTAATAAAGAAGATTTTAATTCTGCTTTAGAATGGGCAGAAAAGGCAATTGTTGCTGGTGGGGGAAAAGGTGAAACATACTTCCAACGAGCAGAAGTGTTTTTCTCAATTGCAGAAACCTGTAGTGGCGAAGTTTTAACTTTTTGGGATAAAATTGTTTTTGAAATTTCATGGCAAGATTATAATGAAGCAATAAATAAAGGGTACTATCGAGCAAAAACTAGACGTGATTTCCTTACTGAGAATAATATCACATCTACATCAGATTGGTTTATGAGACCTGATAGCGAAAAAGAAGTAACACCTCAAGGTGATTGTTATTCTTGGATTGATAGAAAAGTGAAGCGAAAATAATGAATATTGCTCTTGGATGTGATCATGCTGGTTTTGATATAAAAGACGAAGTTGTAGAGCACATCAAAGAACTTGGTTATTCAGTTTTAGATTGTGGAACCAATTCTTCAGAATCAGTGGATTACCCTGAATTTGGACATGCAGTTGGGAAAACAGTTATTTCTGGAGATGCTGATTACGGAATTGTAATTTGTGGTAGCGGAATTGGAATTTCAATTGCAGCAAACAAAATTGAAGGAATTAGAGCAGCCCTGTGTACAACTGTAGAACATGCAAAAATGAGCCGTAACCACAACAATGCAAATGTGTTAGCATTGGGTTCACGGATGACCGAAATATCATTAGTAAAAGAAATTATTAGTACATGGCTTTCATCTGAATTCGATGCTGGAAGACATGAGTTACGTATTAATAAATTAGAGAGTTAAAATGAAATATTTACCTCAATCTGATTCAGAAATTTATCAATCAATTCAAAATGAATTAAACAGGCAGAAAAATACATTGGAGTTAATTGCTTCAGAAAATTTCACGAGTCCAGCTGTATTAGAAACAGTGGGTTCAATTCTCACCAATAAATATGCAGAAGGATACCCAGGAAAACGATATTATGGTGGTTGTGAAGAAGTTGATGTAGCTGAAAATATTGCACGTGATAGAGCAAAACAATTATTTAATGCAGAATATGCAAATGTTCAACCACATTCAGGTTCACAGGCAAATATGGGTGTATATTTGACATTCTTAAATGCTGGTGATACCGTAATGGGATTAAATCTTGCACATGGTGGCCACCTTACACATGGAAGTCATGTAAATTTCTCAGGAATTTTATATAATTTTGTTTCCTATGGAGTTTCCAAAGAAACTGGGCGTGTTGATTTTGATAATGTTCGTCGTTTAGCAAAAGAACATAAGCCAAAATTAATTATTTGCGGAGGAAGCGCATACCCACGATTTATAGAGTTTGAACAATTTCGTGAAATCGCTGATGAAGTAGGTGCCTTTTTAATGGCAGATATTGCACACCCATCAGGATTGGTTGCATCAGGAATTCATCCTTCTCCTTGGCCACACTGTCATGTAGTAACATCTACAACTCACAAAACATTACGCGGTCCTCGTGGTGGATTGATAATGGTTGGAAATGATTTTGAAAATACTTGGGGTAAGATTGCTCCTAAATCAGGCAGAGTAAAAATGGTATCCGAATTGATTGATGGTGCTGTAATGCCTGGAATGCAAGGCGGACCACTAATGCACGTAATTGCGGGTAAAGCAGTTGCATTTGGGGAAGCTCTAAAACCAGAATATAAAATATATTGCCAAAATATTGTAAACAATGCGTCAGTATTAGCAGATGAATTATTACAATTTGGATACGATTTAGTATCAGGTGGAACTGACACCCACGTTGTTTTAATTGATATTACCAAATCTGGGGTAACAGGTAAAAAAGCAGAGATTACTCTTGAAAGGGCAGGAATTACAACGAATAAAAATATGGTCCCATTTGATGAAAGAAGCCCAATGGTTACAAGTGGTATTCGTGTTGGTACTCCAGCAATGACAACTCGTGGAATGGGGATTGATGAAATGAAAACAATTGCTAGATTAATTGATACTGTAATTAAACATGTTGATGATGATACTGTAATTTCAAATGTTCGCACAGAGGTATCAGAATTATGCAATAATTTTCCACTATATGAGAGTTTAAATGAAATGTCCTAAGTGTAATAAAGAAGAATCAAAAGTAATTGATTCAAGAAGTATTCAAGGTGGAACAAGTATTCGCAGACGACGTGAATGTGAGTCCTGTACTTACCGTTATACAACGTATGAGTATATTCAAGAAAATCCAATAATGGTAATTAAAAAATCTGGTAGTCGTGAAGAATATGACAGGCAAAAATTGGATAAAAGTCTTCATATTGCATGTAAAAAACGACCTATTTCAGAAAATATTATTCATACATTGATTAACCATATTGAAGAAAAAATAAGTGATATTTCTAATGTAGAAATACATTCATCTAAAATTGGAGAATTAATAATGGATGAATTACGAAATATTGATAAAGTTGCATTTATTCGCTTCGCATCTGTGTATAGAGAATTCAAAGATATTGGTGAATTCCAAGCCCAAATTGAAGATTTAAGAGATTAGTGTAAAACTGATATATTCATAGATAATTAAAATTGAATCAATGACTAATATAAATATAATACTAATTCTGAAAGTGACCCAAACATTGAGAGCAGGGTATAAAATAAATTACAGATGGGCTGTATGACTTCTTTAGGTGTCCGTTTTTTTGTAGGAAGATCAATATCTTCATAAAGTGTTGTATGATAAAATTCTATTATAAAATCATCAGAA
>CAYNTS010000042.1:0-18277 GCA_964400495.1 uncultured bacterium
GAATTGTTTTTCGGTTCCAGTTCCATCTAACTACTTGTGGTTTTCTCCATAAATATGGATTTGGTACTACCAAGATATGAACCAATCGTGTAAATGGAAATAACATTAAAATTGCAAATGCACCAAAAATGTGAAGTTTTACATTAAAAGGCATTGAAGTAACGAATTCCATTTGTGGTGTAAATGAGAAAATTGACCAAATGTAAGGCGACATTGAAGTTGCAAACCAAGAACTACCCCAAGAGTAAAGTACTGCAGTTAATAACCCAGTTATAACTTGTACTAAAATCATCGAGAGGACTATCCAGTCCATTGTACTGGTAACAATTTTTGCTTTGGAATCAGTGAGCCGTCGTACAAAAATATTCACTAGTCCAATTAGGGCAAAAAGACCACCGACAAACGCGGTTGTTTCTAAAATATAGAGTCGCGAAATATTTGAATTCCACGCCAATACTGAACTTGGCAATAAGAAAGCAATTAAGTGACCAAAAAATAAAAAGATAATTCCAAAGTGGAATGGTACCAATGCCCAAAAGTGCATTTTGTTTTCAAGAAATTGAGATGATAAACTGGAATAACTAAAAGGTTTACCAAAGTATCGTTTTAGTGAAAACAACACAAATACAGTTATGGATACATAGGGAAATACAGTAAAAAATATTTCGTTTAAATAATTCATGATTCATCCTCAATTATATGATAATTTTCTGTTAAAAATTGTTCTAAAGCCAATAGCGGGTGAGAAAACACATTTTCCTCGGGTACCGCTGTTTTAATTTTATTAAGTGCAGGTAAAACCGTTTTTGAAACTAATTTATCAGCTTGTTCAGATTCTTGTGTGCTTAGCAACTTTAGAATATGACTCAAATGATCAGGCAGTTCAATATGCTCTGCAATACCATTTTTACGAAGTTGATCTCGCATCTTTGCAAGAAACTCACCTCTGTCGTACCCCTCACCAAAGAGATGCCAACCCAAATCCAAACATGAATCTGGGTTCATATCAAATGTTTTGGTAAACAGTTCTTCAATATCTGAAACAGCTAAACCTGATACATGATTTTCAAATATATTTGCAGGGTTTGTATTTTCATTATTCCCAACCCGATTTGCCATTAATTCAACTTTTTGGCTATAGTCTGAACTCGGATAAGTAAATACATCAGCAAACAAATTGCATATATCAGATTTTTGCACTGCTACATCTTGCATTGTTTAGAGACCTCGTTTAGGTTTTTCTTTAAATCCAAACCCAGCAGATTGTTTATATTCAAGAGGATCATCCATCATTTCGATAGCTTCTTCACGATGTGCAGGAGGGATTATAAATCTATCTTCTAATGTTGCAATAGAAGTTAAATTATAAATACCTTCGGCTTCATCTACTGTACAATCAGCAGCTTTAAGCATTATTTCTGCTTCTTCCATTGGAATATCACCCACTGTAACTGCCCGTCTATATGTTCGCACAGCCATTTGTTTTTTAAGCACATATTCCATTTTACCTTTATCACCAGCAGCAAATAGATTACTTAGAAATTCAATTGGTGCTCTTGCTTGGTCAAATCCGGCAAACAAATCTTCAGAAAGATTTTTTCGAGTATCACCATCCATTGCTGAAATAACAGGCAACATAGGTGGTACATAGAAAAGCATAGGTAATGTTCGATATTCAATATGAGGTGGCAATGCCATTTTCCACACTTTAACGAACTTGTACACAGGAGATTCCTGTGCAGCTTGAATTGTGTGCTCATGAATTCCATTTGCTTTTGCTTGTGCAATAACTTCTGGGTCATGAGGATCTAAAATCATATCACGTTGAGCATCAATGAGTTCCTGATCAGTTTTTCCAGCAGTTGCTTCTATTTTGTCTGCATCATAAAGCAGTACACCTAAGTACCGAATTCGTCCAACACACGAGTGGAAACATGCTGGTGCTTGTCCTGTTTCAACACGTGGGAAACAAAGTATACATTTTTCTGATTTTCCTGTACTCCAATTGTAATATGTCTTTTTATATGGGCAAGCTGAGACACATGATCTCCAAGATCGACATCGTTCTTGGTCTAGTAGCACAATACCATCTTCACCACGTTTATACAATGCACCTGAAGGGCAAGAAGCAACACATGCTGGATTTAAACAATGATTACAAATTCGTGGAAAATAAAAGAATACCAACCGCTCAATTGCAAATAACTGCCGTTTTTGTTCTTCAGAAAGAACATCCAAATTTGGATCATTTTTGGCATATAATGAAGAACCACCCAAATCATCATCCCAGTTTGGACCTGCTTCTACATCAATGTATTCACCTGTAACCATTGATTTTGGCATAGCAGTAGGTTGGTCATCACCAGCCGGAGCATTAAATAGATTTTGATAATCATACGTCCATGGCTCATAATAATCATCCATTGTTGGCATGTGTGGATTATGGAAAATATTTGGTACAATCTTTGATTTGCTCGTCGATTTTAAACCAAGCTTACCATTATTTACTTCCCAACCACCTTTGTATTTATCTTGGTCTTCCCATTTTGTAGGGAAACCAGTTCCAGGTTTGGTTTCTACGTTATTCCACCACATGTATTCAGTACCTTTTCGGTCTGTCCAAATATTTTTACACGCAATACTACATGTATGACATCCAATACATTTGTCTAAGTGAAACACCATTGATATTTGACTACGAATATCCATCTTCAAAATCCTTTTCTAATTACCATTTAAGTTCTGGAAGTTTTCGAACCAGAATATGAGTATCTCTATTATTTCCAACTGGTCCCCAATAATTAAAGTGATATGTAAATTGCCCATATCCACCTACCATTAAGTTTGGTTTTAGACGAGTTCGTGTTAAACTATTATGACCACCGCCACGCCTATTACCACGAATGGGTGATTTTGGTACAGAGTATGTTCGTTCAGGTGAGTGGTATTGAATACAAATTCCACCAGGAATTCTTGCACTCACACATGCACGTGTTACAACCACACCATTGTCATTATACACTTCAACCCAATCATTATCCACAATACCAATATCTTCAGCATCTTTATCATTCATCCAAAGTGGTTCAACGCCCCGTGACAAAGTTGTCATTCTGTGATTATCACCATATGTTGAGTGAATATGCCATTTTCCGTGAGGTGTTAAATAATTCAACTGTTTTGTCTCAGGCACTTCTTTACTGAAGTTAATATCTGAAAATTGTTGTACACCTGGTTTTGATTTATATGTTGGAAAATGTTCACCAAATTGAATATACCCAGGATGATCTAAATAGTAATGTTGACGTCCAGAGAGTGTTCTCCATGGAACCAACTTTTCCTTATTGTAGGTAAACGGAGAGTATGCTCGACCATCGGTTACTAATCCAGACCACATTGGGCTATTCACAAATCGCCTTGGTTGAGATTGTAAGTCATCGAAGTTAACTCGCATATCTCTACTTTTTTCAACCAAATCAGCAAGTGGAAGTCCCACTTTCTTTTCCATATTTTTATATGACCGATATGCTAATTCACCGTTAGTAACTGATGCAAGATTAAGCACAGTATTGCACACATGTTTATCTTTCATCAATGATGGATATTTTTGACCATCAAATTCTACTGTGGGGTGAGTTTCAAGCATTTCGTCATAGAAATCGTCAATTGCATAACTCGTGCCATGTGCACCAATACCTTGATCTCGTGCACTTCTACCAAATGATATATATTGATTATATAAATTTTTATAATCACGTTTTACAATTTTAAGTCCCGGCATTGTTTTGCCTGGAATTGCTTCAATTTCACCATTAATCCAATCTTTCATTGCTGGTTGAGCAATTTCAGCAGGAGTATCATGAGGCAATGCACCTGCTACTACATCAGTTACTGTTTCTGGGAAATGTTTTTCAGCAAGTTCGGAGAATTTTTTAGAAATTACTTTAAAAATATCCCAGTCAGATTTTGATTCCCATGCTGGTGGTACCGCTTCAGAAAGAGGATGAATAAAACTGTGCATATCAGTAGAATTCAAGTCATTCTTTTCATACCATGTTGCAGCTGGTAAAACAATATCAGAATATAAAGCTGAAGTATCCATTCGGAAGTTAAGGTCAACAACCAAGTCCATCTTTCCTTGTGGTACTTTATCGTGCCATGTAACTTCTTTTACAGAATCTTTTGCAAAATTACTGTCACCAATATGATTTTTATGTGTACCAAGATAATGGTCAAGGAAATATTCATGCCCTTTAGCACTAGACATTAAGGCATTACCCCTCCAAATAAACCAAACACGTGGCCAGTTGTCTTCACAATCTGGGTCTTCGACAGAAAATTGAAGTTCTTTCTTTTTCAATTGGTCAACAATGTATGCTTTTAATTGCGCTTCATCATCTGAACCAGTTGCTTTTTTAGCTTCTTCAATTAAGTCTAATGGATTTTTATTAAACTGAGGATAGAATGGTAGCCAACCATTTCGTACCGCTTTAATTTGCGTATCAATTGTATGGCCTTGAGCAAATGTATTTTCTTTATTACCTTTTGGTACAGTGTGATAATCTGTAAACTCTTTTTCATATCTCCACTGATCAGTGTGAACATAATGCCAACTTGGTGCGTTCTGTAATCGTTGACCATCCACCCAGTCTTTACCAAGTGCAATTGAACCCCAAGATTCACCGGGAGCTAATTTTTCTTGTCCAACATAGTGAGCTAAACCACCACCATTTACACCAACACATCCACACAACATTAATGCATGAATACCTGCTCTGTACATAAGGTTACCATGATACCAGTGATTGATACCTGCACCTATAATAATAGTACATTTACCGTTTGTATGCACGGCAGTTGAACCCCATTCTCGAGCAAATTTGATTAAATTATCACGTGATAAACCAGTATATTTTTCTGACCATGCTGGAGTGTAAGGTAATGAATCATCATTATAATCAGTTGGGTAATCACCCTCTAAATCACGATTCACACCATATTGAGCCATTAGTAAATCATAAATTGTTGCAACAACTACTTCTGAGCCATCAGCAGATATAATATTTTTCGTTGGAACACCTCTAAATCTATCTGTGTCTCCTCCAAAATCATCAAATCGAACTTGCACAACACCATCATTATTTTCTAATGTTGTTAACGCAGGATTAATTTCAGAATTATCAAGCTCATCTTTTAATTCGAGATTCCAATTGCCCTGTTTTTCATCCCATCTGTGACCAACCGTACCTTTTGGCATTTTAATAGAATTAGTTTCAGTATCCCACATCAAGAATTTCCACTCACCATTAGTAACATCTTTATATGGTGTTGTTCGGTTTGCCCGCAACATTTGTCCGGCTTCAAAATGATCACCATTTTGAGTTAACTCAACCAATAATGGAGAATCTGTAAATTGTTTTGTGTAATCAATAAAATAAGGGGTTTGTTTTTGGTGATGGAATTCAGTCAATAAAACATGATTTACTGCCATCCACCAAGCACCATCTTGTCCTGCATTAATAGACATCCACTCATCAGCATATTTTGCAACTTGGTTAAAGTCAGGTGCAAATACAACCATTTTAGTACCATTGTGTCGAGACTCAGCTGCAAAGTGACAATCTGGTGTACGAGTCATATTTAGGTTTGAGCCCATAACTGCAAGCATTTTAGCATTATACCAATCAGCAGATTCGTTTACATCTGTTTGTTCACCCCACGCTTCTGGAGAAGCATTTGGTAAATCACAATACCAATCGTAGAATGATAAAGAAACACCACCCATAAGTTGAAGCATTCGAGAACCAGCAGCATAACTCACCATTGACATCGCAGGGATAGGTGAAAACCCAGTGATTCTATCTGGGCCATGTTTTTGGATTGTATACACATTTGCTGCCGCAATTATTTCAAGAACCGTATCCCAACTTGCTCTACGGAATCCACCTTTACCACGAGCTTTTTGCCATCCTTTACGTAATGTTGGATTTTCAACCATTGATTTCCACGCATCTACTGGATCATCATGATTTGCTCTAGCTTCATTCCATGTATCAACAAGGGTACCACGAACATAGGGATATTTCACACGAAGTGGGCTATATAAGTACCATGAATAAGAAATACCACGTTGACAACCACGAGGTTCATATGCAGGGAGACCATGTTCCAATTTTGGATAATCCAATCCTTGCATTTCCCAGGTTACAATCCCATCTTTTACATGGATATTCCACGTACAAGATCCTGTACAGTTAACACCGTGTGTACTTCTTACAATTTTGTCATACTGCCAACGATTACGATAAAATTCTTCCCACTGCCTTTGCTGTGGAACCACATCGTCTCTTACCCAGTTATTCTTTGTTAAATCACTCATGAATTATCCTTATTAATGTTTGAGTAAATAATTATTTGCCAACCATTGGTCGTCGTACAGCTCTAAATCTAAAGCCCCATAAAAGACCAATTAATAGTAACATCACTAATGTACCTACGACACCTCTAATTAAAAACGCACCATAAGAGACCGGTGCGATTTCAGTGTGAATTTCATTTTCGTTATTTAGGAATGCAACTAAGGCATGTATTTCATCTTCAGTTAATTTTTTATCTGCAAAAATTGGTGCCATTGTTGGTACTGGTGGAGAAATTAACCATCCAGATAACCCGCGTGCACCACCCAAGCGATCTACAACATCTGTTAAGTTTACACCTAATTTCCCACCGCCTAATCCAGCCAAACTGTTTACAGCATGACAAGTAATACAGGAAGGTGCACCATTTTCAAATGATGTTGAACCTGTAAAATAATCATAGCCTTTTGCTATATCTTCGTCGGTAAATACAATTTCAACAGGGGCTTCTGTTGGTGTTATTGAGGATTGTGTATCAATATAATCTAAAATTTGACCAGCAAGTGTTGCATTCATACCTGCTGAAGCAATCATAGGTACACCATTAGATTCTTTAAGTATTTTTTGAGCATACGCATCCCCCGAAGCCAATACACCAGCAGGGTCAAGCATCCATTTAACAAGCCAGTCACGGTCAGCGCGTTCGCTCACACCTTTTAAATCAGGACCAATAATTTTGCCACCACCAATAGTATGACATACCTTGCAATTCTGATTAAAATATTGTTCAACCTCTTTGGCTGACAACATTCCAACTGAAGCAAACAAAAAACCAATAATAATTAATCTAAAAATTCTTCTCATTCTTTGATTCCCTTTAAAATCTATAAATTATGTAGATGAACAGGACTCGATTTATGAGTTTTAAATCATAATCAAGCATGTAAATTTATGGTTTTAATATCATAAATAAAAAGTAAAATTTATCTTTATACTAATATATCTTCTTTGTGTTTCTTTTTATAGAGGGAAACTTAATAAATATTTTTTGTATTATAAGGGATATCAAAATAAAAAAGGGTTAAAATATCAAATTTCAACCCTTTCATCTTATATAATATCTGTTCCTATTTATTCTACAGCATCCCATCTGATTTCACGGGTAACATATTGCACTGCTTCAGCATCTGGAGTGGGAACTACTGTTTTAAATTCAACGGTTTCTCCGGGTTCAATGCTCGTGTCTGAGATAACGCCTGAACGATAGACCATTGTTGTACCTTCTACAAATGATGAGTCGGTGTAGAGTGGTAGGGTATTTTCTTCCCATAAATGGTAAATGATTCGAGCAAAATCAGCCCGTCGCAATCCTTCATTTTTTACTTTTCCCGTATAAATACGCTTATCAGAATAAATTTCTTCAATTGCATCTCCCATAAAAACTACATTTGGTTCAGCGGGTGCAAGTTCATGGATTTCTACCACATGACCTTTATCTATCGTAAGTTGTCCTATTTGAGTTTGCACCAACATTTCATCTGCATTTTCAACAATAATAGTTCCTTGAATTAAAGTACCATTTTCTAGTTCAATTTCATGTTTAAGTTGAGGCACCTTTACCAATTTCAAAATATCAGTGCTAATACTAGGTGAATACAATCTGGCTTCATATTCAAGGACTCGTGCTTCCAAATCAATTATTTGCTCTTGAATATCTTCAACCGTTTCTTGGATAGGGTAAAATGCTTCTGACGAATCCAAAAAAGGTGTTTCATGATTAACTGAAACATCTGAGTTTGCTGTTTTTAAATCCGATTCAACACTTGGAGCTTTCTTTATAAATAATGAGCAACTACTCAAGAGCAATATTACTGTTAATAAAAAAATATTTTTCATGTTCTTCTTTCCTTTGTTTATTTTATTAAAACAACTTTTTGCGAAGTTGTAAAGCTTGGTGTGGACCCTCCTGAAAAACTTTGGTGGGCATGCATATTCACTAAATACACACCCGAAGAATACTTCTCAGCATTCCAAGTGGTATTAAATCGCCCTGCTTGAACCGTACCAGAAACTAAGTCTTCGAGTTTTCGACCGGCAAGGTCATAAACAGAAATGGTAATGTGGGATTCTTCAGGGATTTCATACGAAATATTAGTTATTGGATTAAATGGATTGGGATAAATACTGGTTAATCCAAAATCTGTTGGGAATACATCCTGAGTAGTTACATCATCTCCAATAGTAGGGGTTGGAACGGTACCTTGAATAAAGGACATGGTAATTCCAAAGTCATCTTCAGGATAATCCAATATAAGTTTTTCTGTAATTTGTGCTTTTGTTTGACCACTTCTGTATAAACCGTTTGTTTTCTCAGCGATAATCCATTCTTCAAAAAGATGCTTTGGAGATAGTTCACTTTGTGGATATAATCCTTCAAGTAGCAGGATTTGCTCGAGTGCTTCTTCATAATTACCAAAATCTATTAATTGAGTAATTTGGTGGGTAGAAGCATATTTAAACGAAATTGTACTGGGGTAATCTTGTATAATTTGATCAAGTAATGTTACTAAATCAGCTTTACGATTCATTTTGGTATATGTTCTTACTAAGCCTGCAATTGCCCATTTAACAATTTCAGCATCAGGGTCTTCCATAACAAGCGCAACATACTGAGAAGCGGCTAATATATAATCTTCCAATGCTTCATTATTGATAGCATTATGAACCAAATTATTGAAATTATCACCTGAAATAGTTGGGTCGGTTATCACATCACCAAATACAGTAGGCGTTCCAGAATCACAGAGGTTGTTTTGGTCATTTTGCCAATGGTTCTTCTGGGCATAAATGGGATATTGTGTATTTTCACTATATACATCCCAGATATTATCACCCAGCCTATTATATCCTTCAAAGGCAGTTAACCCCTCGGCATAAATTCCTAACCACGGCATACCTGAATTATAGACACGAACACCTACATCATTACCATCAAATAAATTGTTTTGACTCTCACAATCTGCTCCACTGGTAAAGAGATAGGGTTCACTGCCAAATGAGACTCTTAGACCATCTCCATTATTAGTAAATACATTCCCTTTTAAAATAGGGATAGAACGATAACCAGATAGCATTCCTGTAAGGTCGTTATTTTCGAAAATACAATTTTCTATTGTTGGCATGGCTACAGGGTAGGTCATAGAAACGGTTATGAGTCCTGCATCATTATTACTGAAAGTACAATAGTTAAATTGAGGTCGACCCTCTACTGCAAGGACAAAACTATTATTGTTAAATGTGCAATTGGTGAAGGTTGTTTCATCTGTTTGATTCCACAGTTCAATACGGTCTGCATTTTCTATTGCAACATGATTAAAAGTTAGCTTGCTTCCCTCCTTTGCGATTATATCATAATCACCAGATTCAGATGTAAATACAACTTCCTCACCGTATTCACCATTGATGATGAGTTCGCCATAGACTATAATCGAAGAATTTTCACCAAAATTGAGTTGAGAGCTTTTATTTAGTATTAATGTAGAATTTTCACTGACAATAATATCAGAATATATGTTAACAGTGGTATTTTCACTAATTTGAGTTGGTGTTTCAGTATTAATTTCCCAATCTACATATAAGTTTAATTCAGCTGTACTTATATGTGAAAATACAATATTGGAACCAACATTTTCACCATTAATTAAAAATTCTTGTTGATTAAATACCCATGCTGCATATTCATTGTTGGAATTATTAGCTATACCAATATATTCATATTTATAACCGTTGGGAAAATATTCCCCGTTGTTATCAATTTCATTTAACTGGGTAGATTCTATAGGAAATGATTCCCCACCATCAAATGAAATGTTTATATATGTTTCAACTGAAGTTGATCCTATATCATATTCGTTATGAATTAATGTAAGTTTTCCATTATTATCAAACGACACCCAAGGTAACAATTTGTTTGAGCTGTTTTCATTCAATACATCATGGTAAATAGTGTTCCAGCTTTCTCCTTGATCATCTGAAATTTTCAACATTATTCCCAGTACTTCATCACCATAATCATCGGTAGACAAAAAGGAAATAGCTCCTACAATGCGATCTAATTCCTTGGAATATGCAGGAGCAAGAAATGAAAATTCTGTCATACCTAATGGGTAAAATTGATTTGGTCTTGAGCTTATTAAATCATAATTAATAATCTCAGTTGATTGCCATATACCCTCATTTGTTTTTTTTCTATAACAAAATTGTACCTCACCATTAGCTGAAATATCCACATTATATCTACCAAAAAAACAAAATATATTATCATTTTTGTCAATGATGACATTTGGCCAAAAATTATAGGTAAATCCGGGATGATTGTCCACCAAGAATGGATCTGAAAATGTTTCGTTTAAAACATCTACTTTTGTAATATAAATATTTCCATTAGCATCTACCCACGTGACATATAATAGATTATCTCTTGATATTGAATTAACATCTGTCGCTAACATGCATTTATCACCATATTCAGATACACGAATTGGAGTCCAATCAACTACTGGTGAAAAAATATTATTACTATAAGAAATAAATACACCACTATGGGAATTTCCAGCGGGATCATAATATTTTGAAATAGAAGCAACACAAAAAGTAGAGTCATTCAAAAAAGCAACAGAGGGGTTTGCATTCCAAGAAGAGTCAGTTACTGTAAAAACAGTTCCCGTACTAATTACATTCCAATTACCCATTATATTTTCAAGAGATGCATATTTAACAAATGAGGAATCTGGTTGATTTACATTATCAGAATATAGGTGACGCTCAATCCAACTTACTACTACAAGATTTGAGTTATCAGGATGAACTGTAATTGATGGTTCCATTTCTGTAAATTGAGAACTTCCTAAAGAAATATTTTCTAATAATATCTGCGTGAATGTGATATTAACAAATATTAGTATAAGTATTTTATAATAATAATTTTTAATCATAATTTCCTCTTTAATTAATAATTATACTTACTAATAAAACTATATCTAGGACATCAATTCCTAAATCTTCATTATAATCTGCCGCCCATAATTGAGCATTATAACTTTCAATTTCTTCTAAAATAATCCCTATACATAGAACTATATCTAATACATTAATAATTTCATCAAAATTTAAATCACCTAATAAATTAAGGTTATAAAAATGAGGTCCAATATCATTTTGTGTTCCATCAGGATCTAATGGGGAATAGGGGCTCCCCGCATTAATACAGGGAGATTCTAATTGTAATTGGAAATTAAAATTATCTGGATCAATGAATAATGGGTTTGCCTCAAAGATATAAAGGGGGGGTATAGGAACTGTACTATCAGTTGGTGGTCCACCATTAAAAAAACATGTATAAAATGCCATCCAACCACCCTCTGGACCACTAGATAATCCATCGGTAATAATAGAATTGTATATCGTTATGTCCGACCACCCTCCAATCTTTACACCCGATCCTATTGGTGATTCATTACCCGAAATAATAGAATCATATAATTTAGGGTGGGATAACATATCAACATAAATTCCACCACCACTAGCTGTTGCAATATTGTTTACTATAGTACAATTCTTATATTGAGTATTATATCCTGCTAAAAAACTATAAATTCCAGCCCCGTAATTTGAGAAGCCATTTTTTATTGTAAATCCACTGATAATCAGTGAGTCACCCTGTGTGTATATTCCTCTTCCAAGACCCTGGCAATCTATAATGCAATTACTAGGACCAGATTCAGACAATAGAAAAAAAGGCTGATTATTTGTATTAATATTAATTTCATAATTCCCTTCCCCAGTATAAACACCATCAAGCACAAGCACTGTATCGCCTGAAACCGAAGCATCAATTCCCTCTTGAATATTTGGGTAATCAGTGGGTACAATAAGTGTTGTTGAGTAGTTTAGGTTGAAGCAAAGTATGAAGATTAACAGAAGACAAAATCTGAACTCTGAGGTGAATTTTTGTAATAGATTTTCTAAACTTGCATTCATAAACAAATATGGTTTATTTCAATGCATTCTGCATAGCTATGAATGATGCCATTCTAATTTGGGGTTTGTATTGTTCATATTGCCCCAACTCTGAAACAACATCTACAATTTCACTAAAATAAATATAATTTTCTGGAACTTCTAACATAGCAATTATCTCTTCAATAATATTTGGATCATCAAAATTAGCTAGACCCCGAATTGCTTTAATGCGTAATGCTTTGGGGTACCCTTCTGTTTTTGCAACTTCGAGTAGTGCAGGTTTAATCGCAGGATTTTCAAAATCTTGCAAACTATTCATAAGTGAATGAAGCATTGCATAATATTGTTTTTTACCTGCTTGATATGATTCTAAAAGTGACAACACCATGCGTTCTTCTTGAATTCCATCCATGACATCTAATGCAAAATGACGCATTTGTTCATTTGATTCTGCATCACCCATCATTTCAACAAAAAAGTCAACCAATTCTGGTGCATTTTTACGGGATAAAATTTCAACTGCTCTGTTTCGAGTTCGTACATTAATATCAGAATTTTGTGCAATTTCCATTAAAATTGGGATGCTTCTGTCATCATCCATTGCACCTAGGGTTAGGGTTAAAAGCTCATTCATTCGGGCATGGTTTGATAAACTTACCTCATATAATTCAACCAATGTTAAGACTTCATCTTCTGATCCATTTTGACCAATTGCATCCACAATATTTTCACGGATGGTCATAATTTTATCTTCTGTTTTAGCAAGCCCAGCTACTAAAGCATCTGCAGAAGAGAGCTCTCCTTTATCCACCACAATTTTTACCGATTCTAACAGTAAATCCATTTCCAACAAATCCGCAGATTCGACTGATTCAGTCAATGCTTTTATTACATTTGGATGGTTACTCTCAGCCAATACTTTTAATGATGCCATGCGTACATCGTATGGTTGATTTCTATCTTGGTAAATTTCAATAAGTGTATTGAGTGATTTATGTTTCCCCGATTTAAATAATTGGTGATGTTTTTCAACATCTTCCAAAGAATAGGGTGTTTGTTTAATTATCATACTTCCCGATTGGATTGCACATCCACTCATGAAGATTGATATTAGTAACATAACTATTAAGTGCTTCATCAATTTTCCCATTTTAGTTGTGATAAATTAACATTTTCATACTCAAACTAACTCTTTCCAACTCCCTTGCCATAACCCTGATGCATCTAACTTGGTCACAGTAAAATTATGTAACCAATCTCCTAAACATACAAGATGTTTTCCATTATTCTCTTCAATTCCTGTATGGTGATAGTGTCCAACCATCACAATATCTGAACCATTTTTCCATTCATATTTTGCATAATTATGAATTTCAGCTCCAACTTTTTCATAACGTAGGTGAGGTGTGTTGAATAATAACTTTTCATCAGTACCAGATACATTTCCTGCTAACCAACACCCCCATTTTGCAGGATATAATTTAAATAAAAATATGCACACATTACTTCGGATTATTTTTTTCATGAATCGATAACCCTTATCCCAAGATAAAAGACCATCACCATGGGTAACATGAATTGTTTTCCCCTCGTATTCAAAAATTAAAACACCATCATGAGTAATAATTCCACATTCCTCATTCAAATACCCAAAATCCCAATAGTCGTGATTACCAAGCACATAATGAATTTCTACTCCACAATCATTGAGTTCTGATAGTTTATTCAGAATATCTGAATAGAATGGTGGAATAACATTGGGGTAATCAAACCAGAAATCAAAAAAATCCCCCCCTATAATTAATGAACCCCCCGTTGATTTTATTTTATCAAAAACTAAAAACATTTTGTGTCGGCGTTCTTTTTCGGCTTCGGTTTGGTTCATTTGAAAATGATTATCTGAAATAATATATATTGGGGATTTCATCTACTGAAAAATTACACACTAGAATATACATCGTCATAATTGAAAATAATAGTTGCGTATTTGCGCATATATTATTTAATTTATGCGTGTTGACGCAATTATAATAACTAAACTAAGGAGATAGAATGAGTTGTGAAAATAATAAAACCTGCAAGTATTTGTATGGGTTGTTGGATATAGTAACATTTGTTGGCGGTGCATATTTGATTAGCATTGGATTATTTGGTGCATGTTGTAATTCCTGTTGTGGACATTTAGCAGTATTTGGATTACCTCTAATTGTTCTTGGGTTTGTTGTGAGAGCATGGAGAGGTAAATGTTGTTGCTGTTGTTCTTGTTGTACACCTGACGATGATTGCTGTAGCGAATCTAAATAATCGGAACTAGTTATGGGAAGGTGTTGTGGAAATTCAATATTAAAACAATGTAAATCATTTTTGTCTGGGAATTTTTTCAAGGCATTTAGTGATAATAGTAGGTCAGAAATTGTACTTCTTATTATGGAACATGGGCAAATGACGGTAGGGCAAGTATCAGAAAAAATTGATATTAATCAATCCAATGTATCACGTCATTTGTCCATGATGCATAAATCAGGGATTATGACTAAAACGAAACAGGGCAGAGAAGTAGTATATGATCTTGATTTTCAATCTATTAAAAACAACCTACATTCTTTTTTAGATGTTTTGAATTCCTGTTGTTAAAATATTTTTACAACCCAGCAACTAGTCCCCAGTATAAAACTTCATTAATAATTATGTAGAATCAACACATAGGTAACTAAAGTTGCATTATTTATGAGTCAATGCGTTTACCTCTCAATAATCAGATATTCTGACCAATACGCACTAAATAAGTTGTACATTTTCAACACTTATATACAGGAGATTTACAAATGAAGGCAATTAAGTATTTGACAGTTCTATTTGCAATGATGACAGTTATATTTTCCCAATGCGATGCAAATAATGACGGTCTAATCAATGTTTTGGATGTAGTTCTTGAAGTGAATTGTATTTTAGATGATTGTTGGGTGCCTGATTCTACTGGTACAGATTCTACGATAATCGATATTGATGGCAATATATATGAAACAGTGCAAATAGGCAACCAAATATGGACAACCACCAATTTAAAAACAACCCATTACCGCAATGGTGATCCTATTCCGACAGTTTTAAGTGATAGCGATTGGCAAAACACAACAAGTGGAGCGTATGCAGTATATAATAATAATGAGAGTAATGCAGACACTTATGGTTATTTATATAATTGGTATGCAGTAGATGATACAAGAGGGTTAGCTCCTGAAGGTTGGCATATCCCTACAGATGAAGAGTGGATGGAACTCGAGATGGCACTTGGAATGAGTGAAAGCGAAGCCAATAGTTCAGGATGGCGAGGTACTGACCAAGCCAGCCAACTAGCCAGTAGAGCAGACCTATGGTGTGATGGTGCTCTTGGAAACAACTCCAACTTTGGTACAAGTGGTTTTGACGCCCTTCCTGCTGGTTATCGTAATAATGATGGTAATTACAGCAGTTTGAGCGATAACGGTTATTTCTGGACTTCTACGGAGTACTATAGCTTTCTTGCGTGGTGCCGGAAATTGCATTGCAATCATTTAGAGATCTCCCGTTACACCCGTAATAAGGAAATCGGGTTTGCTGTTAGAGTAGTTCGTACAGTGAAATAATTTTAAATCAATAATATGAGAGACGGTTGTTATGCTAATGTGTCAAAAAGTTTGAAAGGTGGAGAGAATAAGGTAAATTATACTATGAGTACAATAATGAAAAATACTGACCAGATACAATATTTAGCGGTAGTAGGTAATACCCAAAGCCCAGATAATCCTAGCGCTGTGGTTAGACGTATTTTAACTAAAGATAACGACTTAATAGAATACTGTACGCCAGTTAATAGCTGGAGGCCTAACGCCGATTTATATAACTTGTTTATAGGTTTAGATAGTAGAGGCTGGGCTATAGAGGCTCATAAAGCTATGCAGTTAGTTAATTCCTGGTCTAAAAATTGGCCAGATTTTTAATAATAGATGTCCCAGTTTTCTGGGGCGTAGCTTGGGATTACAGTCTCTATCTGTAAAACGCCTGGGGGGTTGTTGAACGCTTAGCCAGTGTTTTCTCATTTCAACTTCACAATATTTCGACCTGGCAAGCAGTATTTAGTATTCAGCAAATCACCATTTTTTAGCTAATATGATTCGCTCTACTGTTTCCCACGACTGATTGGAATATGCATTTACAGCTTCAACCACTAGTAAATATTGACCAACTCTACATGAAATGTTCCTGTCATCTTTGCCATTCCAAACAAGAATTCCTTCCATTGCAACATGTTTACCTGCAGAAAGTGTAGTCATTTTACGCCCAACAGAATCGTAAATATCTGCCATTAAAATAGACTGTGTAAAGGGTAGGTGATAAGAAATAAAGAGGTCATCTTCATGACCATCGCCATCTGGTGAGAAAGGGTTGGGGTCAAGAGTAATGATCCCACTTTCTTCAATTGACTCAATAAATAACGAATTATTTTTATTCGGAGTAGAACCAAATTCATTTACCGAAGCTCCCCAATTACTTTCATTATTAGAGTCTAAATAATGGGTAATTCGTTCGAGTGAATATCCATCACCACCACCCCAATCTGGATGATACTGCACATGGTCAATCATTTGTCCTGTTGGATCTAACAGAAAAATATCATCTCCGGTATTATTGAGTCCCGGGAAATCTTTTGCGTAAATGAAATTCCCCACACTATCCTCAGAAATAACCATCATACTATCTGGAAAAAATATAAATGATTCTGTAATAGGTGGGTTTGCGATTGCTTCAATGTCATTAATAGTCCAATCCAAAATATTAATTTCTGAATATGTTTTATTGGTAATTTCAACCCATTCAGGTTCACCAGTAATGGGGTTATACATGATTTCGTTTATGAGGACATCACCATACGCATACGCAACATCGAGAATACATTCTACTGAGTTGTTTTCTGTATTAAAATCATTTTCAGTGGATAAAACAATATTGTAAAGGTGTCGCCCAGATGGCAGATAAAAAACACCCAGTTCCACTTCATAAAATTCATTGGGTTCAAGTTGAACATTCTGTTCAAATTCCTGATTTACAAACACAGAAGATGTAACTTCATATAGTCCTACATTCACCATTTGGATGAAGATTGTAATTTCATCATTCACCTTAGGGTTTTCTGGTGAATGAAACACGGAATCAATGGCGACATCAATTGTCATAAA
The DNA here is from genome assembly GCA_964400495.1 of uncultured bacterium. Taxonomy (GTDB): domain Bacteria; phylum Fidelibacterota; class Marinisomatia; order SCGC-AAA003-L08; family D37C17; genus CAYNTS01. Next base: position 17,594 of record CAYNTS010000042.1, read on the forward strand.
ACCAACACTATTTGCGAATCCAGGGGTTCCAAGTGAATCAACACTGTGATGCCAGTTGTTGGGTGTATCATCCAACTCAAAGGCAATTTTTTCAAGTGAATAACCCGCAGTAATTCCTTGGTTCCAACCTATTGCAGAAACCGTGTCCCCATTGTTTGAAATCAAGTAGAGCGAGTCTTGGGAATTTCCCAGTCCATTTCCAATACTTAAATCATCCACGGTTAAAATCATGGTTTCATTTGGAATAATATGATCATAGAACCCATCATAATCACCTTCTAAAATTAGAGCAAACTGATTGGGTTGGATTGTAAAATTATCGGTAAATAGATCATCAGTACTAAGTTTGTCAGCAATGAACCAATCCATTAAATTAGTGGGATTAGAAGATATATTATATATTTCTATAAACTCGTTTGGGGAATCACTTCCATCTAAGTCAAACATAACTTCTGTAAAAATTATTTGCGTGTAACATACACTGATTAAGGTTAGGACATTTATTAATTTCATAGCTTAAACTACAGCAAAAATACGGAAAATAATAGAAAAATGTGATTTATATCAAATAAAGCTTGTGTAAATAATAAAATCTAATGAAATTAAATATGATTAAAAAATGAGGTTTTTATTGACAATGCTCGATAAAAAGTCCAATTTGTAGGTGAATCAACTACAAATAAA
>CAYNTS010000043.1:0-17815 GCA_964400495.1 uncultured bacterium
AAAAAAGTTAGAGTATTTACATATTTCATAATTTTATGCCTCCCCTCGGTTTGCTAAACAATTCATTTTAGATACTAATCGAGAATAGTTTACTTCCAATTTATTGCTTAACTTGCGTTTGTTATATTTATATTCTTTATGGAGGTATTGTAGTACTTCCTTTTCAAATTCTGTGTTTAATTCTTTCCAATCGGTATTGGAATGAGATTTAATATATTCGGTAATTTCTTGCGGGATAGAGTTTGATGCAATATTTTTGTTTCTATTTTTAATTTTAGAGAATGAAGATGGACTCATTTTCAAATGATCAACTGTATCAGCTACAGACCCCTTCAAATTAAGTACAGAATCCAAAACAGCATTTTGGAAGGTAGCCCGAATTTCTTTTAACGATTTATCAATTGCAAATGTGAAAGAAAATTGCTCATCATCTAAACTATCTTGTGGATTTTGACTCATGCTTTCAACATAGGCATCAATCACCATTAATTTTTCACCCTTTAGTGGAAATTTATGTTTTGCAAGTTCCATAGATGCTTTATACCCTTGATGTAAATATGCTTTAGCTTGAGAATGTATCCCAAGTTTTTGAGATGATTTCCCAAGATAATAACACATGCCCGGAATCAAATGAAAAACCCCATGTTGATTTGCAATATTTAATGCACTATTAAAAGATTGAATGGTATCTTTGTGATTTTCTTGTTTAAAATGAATAAAACCAATATTACCTAAAGTATATGCTTTTGTAAACTTGCTTTCTGCTGATTCAGCTGCAGCATTTAAAATATGTAGTGCTTTGTCTGCGTTTCCCATCTTGAACTCTAACATCCCTTTATCATGGTTAATAGCAGATTGAATATGAGAATATTGTTCTGATTTGCAAATATCTAATGCCATTTTATAGAAAGAGGAGGCAGTATTGGTATCTTGCATTTTACCATAGATATTACCAATATTTTTATAATGAAATGCGAGCGTTGCAAGTTGATTATTTGACTTATAATATTCACCTGATTCAATTAAAGTATTTAAAACTGATGTATCTCCTTGGCGTGCTTTATTAACTAACTCATAATAATTATATACATGTTGAAGATATTCAGATTGTGCTAAAGATTGACCTGATTTCAAAAGATAATTAGCTTGATCCCTATTTCCAATAACGGTTAGCAAGTTAACCATTTCAAGCATTACAAACGATTGAGTATCATGATGAGAATTGTTTAATAGAGAAAATGCATATCCCAATGTTTGGATTGCTTTTAAAAATAACCCCTCGCCAATATAACATTTTGCTAATCCTGCTTGTAAAGAGGCCTGTTCATTAGGTGCTGAATGAGTAATTAGAGATTTGATTTGATTTTTGGTTTCACTTACACCAAATTGATTGAACTGAGATAGATGAGATACGAATTCTGTCCATCTATCTGGAGATTGATGCACAATATCCAATGCATTTTCTACTGGTGCATTATATCCCAAGAATACCTCTGGTAGTTGTTTTTGTTCAATCGATATAAGTTGTTTTTCTAACATAATTCCCTTTTTAACTGGTATAAGATTAGCGATGAAAATATACTATATGCAAATATTATTTGCAATTGTTACATCTTGTTACGAATAGGGTTGAAAGTGAAAAGCAGTTAACAGTTAATGACTTGTAGTGAATAGTTGAAAACTTTTTGTGAAGTCAATAAGAAAATATCATCTTAATAACTGAATATTACTATCGGAGTATGATGAAAATAATTTTGAGAATTGCAATGAAATCACGTGTAAATTATATGCTTTGATGCATCTTACAAATGATAATTAGGAAACAGAAATGACAAAATATAGATTATTACTTTTATTTATTTTAGCAACTTTCACCATTGTTTTTTCACAACATAGAGGTGGGGGAATGGGTGGTTCAATGCCTGCAATTGGAAAAATTTCAGGTACTGTGGTAGATTCACTTTCTGGAGCCAAAATTGAATATGCGAATATTTCATTAATCAGTATGCGAAAAGATGAAATTGTTGATGGTGGAGTAACAGATGTGGATGGTCAGTTTAACTTACGCGAATTAAAATTAGGCCGTTATAAATTAATTATAGAATTTATTGGATTTTCTCAGAAAATTATTGAACCCATTAATTTATTTCCAGGTGAAGGTGGGGGTATTGAACAAGATTTAGGTGTAATTGAATTATCTCCGTCTTCTTTAATGCTAGATGCTGTGCAAGTAATTGATGAAGAACCCATGTATATTAACGAAATTGATAAAAAAGTATTTAATGTTGCACAAAGTTCCACTGTTACCGGTGGTACAGCAGAAGATGCACTAAACAATATCCCAAATGTTGATGTTGATATAGATGGGAAAATTACCCTTAGAGGTGATGCAAATGTTACCATCTTGATAAATGGAAAACCATCTGTACTTAGTAAAGGCGGAATCCGTACGAGTGCAGTAGGTAATCTTCCAGCTGATATGATAGAAAAAATAGAAGTAATTACTAGTCCTTCTGCAAAATATGATCCCGATGGAATGGCTGGAATTATTAATATCATTTTGAAAAAAGGAATGTTCGAAGGATTTAATGGTTCATTAAGTTCAACATTTGGTGAGCGTGATAAAACAACATTTTCAACCAATTTGAATTATTTTGTCGATAAGTTTAATATTTTTGCAAATTATTCTTACAAAGACGAAAAAAGGTTTGGTGAAGCAGGTCGTGAATATCAGCGAAAGTATGATGAAGATACAGTCTTTGTAGATTACTCTAGTCAATATTCAGATTTTAATAAACATAATATAGGCCATACATTTTCATTTGGGTCAGACTATTATCTTAATGATAAAAATAGTTTTACATTAAGTGCATCATTTAACACGTATGAAGATTCAAGCCAATGGACAACCAAATATTTTGAAGATTTTGATGTTGAAACGAATTTGTTTAATACAGAAGATGATTCAACTTTTTTGGCAGTTGATGCTGGAGGATCAAATGATTTTATGTTAGGGTATTATAAAGACTTTGAAAATATTGAAAGAAAATTATCTGCAGAGTTACAACATTCCAATTCTAGTTTAACTGAAAATCAGTTTAAAATAATTGATAATGATAGTTTGGATAGCACTGCTTTTAATGAAGAGGAACAAAGTAAAACCACTTTCCAAGTGGATTATGTACACCCATTTGTTGATAATAACAAACTTGAGTTTGGTTTAAAAAGTACAATGACACAATTTAACTCAGATTATGATGCTGGTGCTTTTCCATATTTATTAGATTATAAGGAAAACATACATGCTTTATACACTTTAGCAACTTTCTATTTTAATGATAAAATCGGAATCATGTCTGGTCTTCGCAGTGAAATTGCCGATATGAATATGCAGCTAAATTCAGATAATTTTCCAAATGAATGGAACAATCCTAATAGTGCAATGAATATTTTAGATTCATTAACATTTGTTGGCATCAAAGATTCCCCATATATACCTGCTAAATACACTAAATTTTTCCCTTCTTTTCATTTTTTATATAATTTAACTGACAAAGAAGCAATTAAGGTGGGGTATAGTTATAGAACAGAACGACCTCGACTTCATTCGTTGAATCCAACACCTAGGTCTCAAAGTATTGATTATATTCGGATAGGTAATCCAAATTTAAGACCAGAATATGCAGAAAAAGTAGAAATTGACTATTCTTATCAAAATGGAATGAAATCATTTTCTGTTGCAACATATTATAGTGAATTAACGGATGTGATTCAGTGGTGGGATAGTGATTATGTTCAGTTTGAAGACGAGGATTATTTTGTTATGCAACCTGATAATGTTGGGTCTTCACAACGCTATGGTCTTGAATTAATGGCAAGTTTTAAACCCTTACCTTTTTGGTTCATGATGGTTAGTACCAATGCATGGTATTCAAAATTACAAGATGAGTCAGGGGAAGAAGATTTACAAGGTGTAACTTCTGGTGCATTTTCATTTATGATGAATAAATTTTTCTTACCTTATATTGGTCAATTAGAATTAACGGGTCGCATGTTTGGTCCATTAAAAACATCAATTGGTTATAATACTCCAAGAGTTATGGCAAGTTTAGCTGTAAAGCGGTCATTTTTTGAAGAACGCTTAGATGTTAGTTTTAAAATTAAAAATTTGTTTGATAATGCTGGGTTTGAATTAGATGAGTTTGAAGATATGGTTGAAGTTATTGAAACTACCACAATTCCATTTGAGCAACATCAACATTTTTGGCATTTTAGAGAAGGACGCACTTTTTATTTGACTTTAAAGTATAATTTTGGTGAGTTGAAAGAAAAGAAACGGCGTCAGAAAAAATGGGATAGAGGCAGTTCTGAAGGTGGTGGAATGGGAATGGATTTTTAGATATTATTCACTGAGACAAGTAGTTAAAAGTTGATGGTTAATAATGAAATGTAAAAGTAAAAAAGTTCGAAAGTTTATAAGGTAGAAAGCAAATTCTGAACTTGTTGAAGGAAGCTTACCCAATAAATTTATAATTAGACATAACTGAGACTTGGAGGAATAAATGGAAAATGTATATCATGCACATGAAGTATTAAATATTTTAAAAGCACAAGATAAACCTATATTAGCTCATGATTTGGAAATATTAGTTATAGAAAAATTAGGTAAGGATGCTCAGTTTACCAATTGCTCAGGTCGATTATTTTCCTACGATGATTTACTTCAGTTTTTCCAAATGCGCGATAAAATTACAGTAACTTCAGAAGGTATTATCCCCAAACTACAGAATATTTGTTCACACTAATCTATTTCTAACTCTATCCAAGAATGCAATGTAAAATCACCTGCATTTTGAACTATATTTGATATAGAGTTTTGGTTCGCAGGTGAGGTAAATTCAACGGTAAAAATCCATGTTTTGGGATTAAAATTATGTGAAACAATTCCGGGAAGCCCATCCAGGGCATCTTCAATATTATTTGGTCAACCCAATCATAAATAGCCAGCTTTAATCAACATTCCATCAACTTGAAATGTAGCAGTTATAATAATATTATTTTGGTATTTCATACTAAATAAAATAAGACCAATTATAATAACAATAGTACTATATAGTAATTTTTTATCTGCCATTTAAATATTTTTTAACCAGTTTGTTATTATGGGAGTTAGTCCATTAATTATGAATTGTACAGCAATAACCATGAGCAACAACCCCATAACTCTTTGGACAATTCGTAACCCTGTTGTACCAAATCGTTGGGTCATAACATCAGCAGTATAGAAGACGATAAATGTAAGTGTCATAACAAGTAATATAGTTAAGAATAAAATTAGTTTTAGTTCAAATGAATGAGCATCTGAAACCAAAATCATTGTTGAAGTAATTGCTCCAGGTCCTGCAATTAACGGCATCCCAATTGGGGTGATTGCAATTTCATCTTTCTCATGAGCTTCCGCTTCTTCTTTAGGAGTTGATTTTGTACGTGAAATTTTGGATTCCAACATATTTATTCCAACTCTAAAAAAGAGAATCCCACCAGCAATCCTAAATGCATCCACGGTAATCCCAAAAAATGAAAATATCAGTTGTCCAAATGCACCAAACATAAATAATACTATCGTTGCAGTTAGTACACCCTTAAAAGCAATAATTACCCGTTCTTCTTCATTATAGGGATCAACCATTGATAAGAAAACTGGACTTAGTCCAATTGGATTAATTAGCGTAAACAAAGAAGTAAATGCAAATGTAAAATATGCTAAGAATTCTGTATTAATATACATTACATTCTCTCAGGTGCAGAAATACCCAAAATATTAAGTCCATTTGCAAATACAATTCGACTTCCCTCTGTTAGCAATAATCGAGCTTTAGTTAAATCGGCATTATCAACAATTACACGTTCGTTTGCATAATATCTGTGAAAGACACCGGCTAATTCATGCAGGTAATTTGCTATAGTCTGAGGTTCTAAAGTATGTGCACTACGACTTACAACTTCTGGAAACATTGCTAACTTTTGAATGAGCTGATGTTCGAACTCGGAAGTGAGAAGTGAGAGTTCAGCATTTTGTTTTAGAGAATGTCCAAACGCCTCACCTCGTTTAATAATATTGCACGTACGCGCATGTGCGTACTGTAAATAAAATACTGGATTTTCATCAGATTGATTTTTGGCTAAATCTAAATCAAAATTCAGATGTGAATTCATACCACGCATAATGAAAAAATACCGTACAACATCTTCACCAACCTCATCAATAAGTTCATTTAGGGTGATAAAATTAGCTTTTCGGGTGGACATTTTTACAGGTTTACCATCTTTTAAAATGGTAACAAATTGGTGAATTAAAACATTTACCTTTTCTGAATCATATCCAAGTTGATTTAAAACTTCGAGGACATCTGGATATGCATCCATGTGGTCTGCACCAAAGACGTCTACCATTTCATCAAAACCACGATTAAATTTAGTCCGATGATATGCCATATCTGGAAGACGATAGGTTGGTTCTCCAGTACTTTTGATAAGCACCCTATCAGCTTCACGTCCAACTGCAGTACCTTTAAACCATGTTGCATCTTCTTTTTCGTAGATTAATTCTTTTTTACGAAGTTCATCAATAACATTGTAAATATCTTTATTTTCGTACAATGTGTGTTCATTAAAAAAGGTATCAAATTCAACACCAAGTCGAGCAAGTGTAATTTTAATATCATCAAAAATTACGGATTCAGCAGTATCTTTAAAAATTGGGGAATCTAGTTGATTTATGAGAGTATCGGAATGTGAATCGACTAATTTTTGAGCAATATCACGGATATATTCGCCTTCATATCCACCTTCAGGGAATTCTGAATCTTGGTTCAGTAGTTCTAAATATCGAGCACGAACAGATTCACCCAAAACTCGCATTTGACGACCTGCATTATTAAAATAATATTCCCGTTGAACATTATACCCATTCCACTCAAGGATATTACTAACGGTATCTCCCAGCATTGCCCCCCGACCATGCCCCACAGTGAGAGGTCCAGTAGGATTTGCACTTACAAATTCCACCAATACTTTTTTCCCATTGCCAGTTATTTGCTTCCCGAAATTTGAACCAAGTTTGATAATGTTCAATAACTGGTCTGTAACTGTACTTTTATTTAATTTAAAATTAATAAATCCAGGACCTGCAATGGAAATTTCATCGAAAAAATCAGTATTTGTTACATTCAAATCTGTAACAATTGCATCCGCAATAATTCTGGGTGATTTCCCCAAAGGTTTTGCTAACATCATTGCTGTATTTGTTGAAAAATCACCGTGTTCTGGATTTTTTGGATGTTCAATAATAATATCAATTTCAGGGTAATTTAATCGAGTTAAAGTAGAGCCCAATTTTTCAATTAAGATATCTTTCATTAATTTTCTAAATCCTTAATTTCAGTAATTTTTGCATCTGCCCACAGTCGTTCAAAATCATAATATTCACGAGCTTCACGACTAAAAATATGTGCTACTAAATTTACGTAATCTAACAAAATCCAATCTAAATGTTGATACCCTTCAATATGCCATGGTTTGATTCCTTCCGAACGCAATGTATCATCAACATGATTACTAATTGCTTTGGATTGGGGATCAGAATCAGAAGTGCAAATAACAAAAAAATCAGTCAAAGAAGTAAGTTCTCTCACATCAATGATTTTAATATCGGTTGCTTTTTTTTCAAGCATAAGTTCGCTAATTCGTTTTGCAATTGTTTCTGAAGCATCAAATTGCTCTCTTTTTTCTGTCATTTTGTATTGTTGTTCCAATTAAAAAGGGTTATGTTGACTATTTGCTTTATCAAATGAAGTTAACTGTGAATGATTATTTCCAATAATGAGAGTTAGGTCTTGAAATAAATTATTGTCTTTATTTTCTTCAATTAATTGTTCTGGAATCCCCATTGTTTTTGCAAGTTCTAATGCCCGTGCATTCTCACCTTTATGGTGTAATATTTTAGATTCACCGTGTGAAAAGTGTGTAGCATTTGTTGAATTTACCACATCAAATCCAGACTGTCTTAAATAATCTTCAAATAAACTTGCTACACCGGCAATACCACATCCATTTTGAATTTCAACTTTTATTTTATGTCCAGTTTCTTTTTCGTATGGAGTTGATTTTATTAATTTTGATAAATCTGGGGTTTCCCGTTGAATGCTATTACTGTTTGAAGTAAAACGAGAAACAGTTGATACTAAAAATCCTAAAATAAGAACCATGAATAATCCAATTATTACATTTGAAATATTCTGTTTAAAGTTGAATTTAATCTGTTTTTTCTTCGAATTGCGTTTTGGTTTACGTTTAATTGCCAAATTTATTCACTCCATTGAAATTGATTTGAAGGGGTATTTATTCCAAAATTACGAAATTTAAAACTAATAAATGCATTTTTAGATACACGATAATCTAACCCAATATCATATTGAATATTAAAATCTGATTCAAATGATTGACCATTTATTGAATATGATGGTTTCACTAAGTGAAAGTTGCCATGTAATTTCATATTTGGATTTATTTGGTAGTTCATATAGTTTGAAAAAATGCCTGTTGTACCACTTACATTTCCTCCAAAAGATGACATGAGTGTAAATCCTTGGCTCATATTAAATTTACTTCCACTAAGTAGAGATGAAGTTGGAGACGTTGAGAAACCAAGTTCCATTTCTTCGGATTGAATGGGCTGACTATATTGGCAAAATATTGTACCCACTGTCAATAGAAATACTAAAAATTTCATTTATTTCTCCAAATTTTATCAAGTTCTTCTAATTGTTCTATCGTATTCACCCCTTGAATTTCGGAAATATTTTCCGTTTTTTCAATAGCTACTTTATATTTTTTTGATTTAATCATAGGGATTACATCTGGTAAATAATATTCACTTTGAGCATTATTGTTCCGAACTTGTGGTAATAATTCGAATAATAATTGAGAATCAAACACATAAATTCCTGCATTTATTTCTGAAATTTCACGTTCTTCATCTGATGCATCTTTGTGTTCTACAATTTTTTCAAAGGTATTTTCAAAATTTCGAATTACTCGCCCATATCCTACAGGGTCTTCAAAGTCTGCTGTTAGCAGGGTTGCAGAAGCACCAGATTTAAAATGAGTTTGCAATAATTTACTTAGTGTTTCAATGCCGATTAAAGGCACATCACCTGACAAAATCAATGCATTACCCGTAAAATTATTCATTATTTTTTTACATTGATTTACAGCGTGTCCCGTTCCGTTTTGTTCAAGTTGGAAGGCAAATTCAACGGATTCTTCTTTTAGAGCTTTTTGGACCATTTCATATTTGTATCCAATAACGGGAATAATTTTTTGTGCTCCTAACTTTCTTGCAATGTCAATGACACGTTTTACCATAGGTTTACCACCAATTGGGTGTAAAACTTTAGGCAAATCAGACTGCATTCGTGTTCCTTTACCAGCAGCTAAAATTATCACTGCCAATTGTTGATTAGTGTTTTTCAATTATTCCTCCACCTAAGACTTTGTTATTATCGTAAAATACAATTGATTGCCCAGGAGTAACTGCCAATTGTGGTTCATTAAATTGAACTGAAGTAGCTTCGTTCTCTATAAAAATTTTGCACTTAACCGATTTGCTATTATATCTAATTTGGCATTCTATTTCATTTTCAAATGGGGGATTTTCAATTAACCAGTTTGTGTTTGACACAATACATGAATCAGCAAACAAAGAGTTCTTTTTACCAACTACAATTTTATTATTGTCAGAATCAATTTCTTTAACATAACGTGGTTCTGGAAATGAAAGTCCTAGCCCTTTTCGTTGCCCTATGGTATAATCAGTAAATCCAGAATGTTTCCCTAAAGTTTTACCAGATTCATCTACTATTTCACCTTCATTAATATTGCTAATTTCTTCTGGGGAATATTCGGCTAAGAATCGTTTATAATTATCATCTGCAACAAAACAAATTTCCATACTTTCTGGGGTTTCAGCAGATTCCAAATTATGCTTACGAGCTATTTCACGGACTTCAGATTTGTATAAGCCACCCAGAGGAAGTAAAGTCCGTGATAATGTTTCTTTTGGAATACCCCACAATACGTATGCTTGGTCTTTGAGTGGATCAACCCCTTTCAAGAGGGAATAATCTCCATTTATTTTTTCAATTTGTGCATAATGACCAGTTGAAATATACGTTGCTCCTAATTGGTCAGCTTGGTGAATAAATGCATCCCATTTTACAAACGAATTACAACGCACACATGGGTTTGGGGTTCGTCCTGCTAAATATTCTGATGTAAAATTATCCACAACTGTTTCTTTGAAAACACCTGTAAAATCTAATGTATAATGAGGGAATCCCATTCTATCACATACTAATTTTGCAGTATTGATGGATTCTATGGAACAACAGTTTGTTTCACTTACAATATTTCCCCCTACGTCCCCATAATCCCATAGTTTCATAGTTACACCAATTGGGTCAAATCCTTGTTCGATTATTTTAATCAAAGCAACTGAACTATCAACTCCCCCAGACATTGCTACTAATACTTTTTCAGCCATGAGAAATTGAAGTGTTCTTTAATTTTTTTACTTGATTAGCAATAGTAATTGCAACTTTTTCACAATCCTCAAATGTATGAGGTTTACCAAATGAAATTCGTACTGTATTTAGTGCATCTTCTTCACTCATCCCTATTTCTAGTAAAGTTTGAGATGCTTTTACTGAACCGGATGAACATGCTGAACCAAATGAAATTGCAATCCCTTGCATATCTAAATTCAATAAGAGAGTTTGCCCACTAATTCCGAAAAATGTAAGATTACAAATTCCGGGTACTCTATTTTTGCCATTCAACATAAAATCAACATCATTTTTTTGGAGTGAATTTAAAAAACAGTTTTCAATTTGTGTTAAATGTTCGATATTATCATCCAAATTTGACGTGGCAATTTCAGATGCCAATCCAAATCCTGCAATGGCATCCACATTTTCGGTACCAGCACGCAGATTATTTTCTTGTCCTCCACCAAATATAAGTGGGGGTAGAGTAACTCCCTTGCGGATAAAAAGTACACCTATTCCTTTTGGTCCATAAATTTTATGTCCTGCGAAACTTAAAAAATCAATATTAAATTCTGAAATATTAAGTGGCGTTTTTCCAAACATTTGCACAACATCAGAATGAAATAAAATATTGTTGGAGGCACAAAACTCACCTATTTCTTTAATTGGATTTAATGTTCCGAGTTCATTATTTACCCCCATGATTGATATAAGTTTTGTATTTGATTTGCACGCATCATATACAGAGTTTTTATCAATACTTCCATCACTAGATGGTAAAACTAGGGTAACTTCAATTCCTTTTGAACCAAGGTGTGAAGCTGTTTTTAAAATAGAAGGGTGTTCGTAAGAAGAAGTGATAAAATGATCACCTGCATTTAGGGTGTTTTGTAAAACTATATTATTAGATTCTGACCCACCACTTGTAAAAATGATTTCAGAAGAGTTGCAGTTTAGAGATTCTGCAACCTGTATTCGCGCTCGTTCCACAACAGCTTTTGCTTCTTGCCCAAATATGTGAACACTTGAGGGATTGCCAAAAATATATTCTTGGGTATGCACCATTAGTTCTAAAACTTTAGAATCAATAGGTGTTGTTGCAGCTATATCACAGTAAATTCTATTCATGAGAGAGACAAAATTTACATAGAAAAATGTCCGATTTAAAATATGTTATATTTGATTGAGTACTTTTAGGAATTTTCAGGAAATTCCAAAACCATATTTTGTCTTGCAGATATTGTGTTTGGGAATATTTTTTGAGCTTCTTTTTCTAACTCTGCAACTTTTCTGTCATCATAACTTGGATTATGATGAAATAAAACAAGTTGATTTACATTGGCTTTTTTTGCTACTTGAGTAGCTTGTTTCCATGAACTATGTCCCCAACCAATATGATTATCCATTTCATCAGGTGAAAAATGTGCATCGTGAATCAACACGTCTGCATCTTGAGATAATTTTACTACATTTGGATTAATCCCATTTATAGGGTGTTCACAATCAGTTATGTAAACTATGGTTAACCCATTGCATTCTAGTCGATACCCTGTTGCACCATTGGGGTGACCATGAGGCGATGCTATTACTTTTATATTTTCACCAATATTGAATTCATTTTCTTTTATTTCTAGGAAAAGTAATTTGGCAACAATCATTTTCAAATTAACAGGCCAAAAGGATTCGTCAAGTAATCGTTCGGTTAATTTTGGCAGGGGTGTTTTTTCATTTTTTCCATGAGAAGTGAAAGTGTATTCAGCATTAAAAATGGGAGAAAATGCTAAGAATCCAATTAAGTGGTCCCAATGATAATGACTAATGAGAAAGTGAATATTTTTGGGTGTGGTATTATCTTTTAATAAATAATCACCGAATTTTCTGAGTCCCGAACCCATATCGAACATTACTATTTCATTATCGCTTGATTTAAATTCAACACACGAAGTATCTCCACCAAATTCCAGCATATTTTTGTCAGGAGTTGGTGTTGACCCTCGCGTTCCCCAAAATGTTAACGTTTGTATTTTCAAAATAAATTAGTTAAAAACCTAAGTAGAAATATATTCAAAATTGGGGGTATATATCAAGTTCAAACTAAAATAAAAACTATTGGATGATAATATTTACAATAGCTATGATATCCATAACATTAATGATGGTGTCATTATTTAAGTCTCCTAACTCAAAATATTCTTCTTCATTAATTATATTATTAACAAGTAAAATGATATCTTGAACATTTACTAAACTGTCCATATTTACATCGCCGATTAAATGAGCTAGAGTGATAATATTGTAGGTTTTTATTAATTCTGGAGCAAGGGTTGGATAAACTGAAACAATTGATTCTACATCTTCATTTGTATTTGAATTTAATTGGAAATTGAAAACAAAAGAAGAATCAGCACTTATAAATTCCTCAGTTTCAATGACATTATTTTGATTATCGGTAAATTGAACAAAAAATGTATCATCTAACCAACCGAGGTTTGTGACTTCAAATAAAATTTCATTTGAGGGTGTTCTGTTGACAATAATCGAGTTTTCATTTCCAGCAAAATTATTAAAGTGTACATCAAAAATAAGGGGGTACAAATTTGGGATTCTTTCAGAACGGTAAATGGATGTGTTAATATTGTTCATTCTAGAACTAAAATGCCATACAATTTCATCATTTTCATTTATTTCAATTACTTGCCCGGTTCTGCCAGCTGTAATAAGGGTATGTCCATTAGGTAATCTATCACATTCTCCGCGTGACCCGGTAAAAAGTGAGTCTGGTAAAATATATTCCCATACCAAAGCAATTGAGTCATTTTCAGGAAATAATTCAAATTCCATACATCGTGATAACTCTGGGTCTTGATATCTGTGATTATCAAAGAAAAGTAAGTTGCCATTGTCAATTATTTTTGATGAATGTTGTTGGGAAAAACCAAATTCTTGATCAAAATAAATAGAGTCCATGTAATCATGTTCACCTAATTCCCAATCAATTTCGTGTGTGTCATAATCAATTTTAATAATACGAGAAAGATTACGAATAGACACAAAAACTGAATGCGTGAGTTCATCATAAAACACTGCATTTGCATGTGTCCAATCCATTGGACTAAATCCATTATAGGTTTGAACATAATAGGGATTGTATTCTGTTGAATCAATATGGTCAAATGAACTCCACTCCCATATCACATCACCATTTTCATCAAACTCAATAAATACATCCCCTTGCCACGGAATTAAATCCCAATCGGGGTTAAAGCATTCTTCTGGACAATAATTATTTTGAGTAACTGCAGTAACTGCCATATAGGTATCATTTGGAGTTTTGTTAAAATCGTGGTGCACACTATATCCATTTGGAGTTTCAAAAACTATGTTACTATTAAGATCAACTTCATACCCAACACCTAATGAAAGTCCAACAATATTTCCATTTGGTAATATTTGAGTTGATGAAAATCGATTATATGCAAAATTATATTGATCAGCAAACCAAATAGGTTCAACCTCTTCATTTATTACTATGGAAAAGTTCAATGATTCTAAATCTATTAAATTAACACCGGGAGTGTACTGTTGAGTATCATCAGTATAAATATTAGTATTATTTGGATAATTATCTGGCAGAGGATTTATGTTGAAATTAAAAGACCCTAAACAGTAGTTGGATGTATTACACACTTCCCATGAATATGATTTATTCCATGTAAGAAATGTGTCAATAACTACAGTTTGAGTACTAGTTTGAATTTGATATTCTAAATCTGTACTTAAATCAGTAATGTTGATAAAAAATGTATTTGAATCCGTTTCAAATTGAGGCCAATTAAATTGGATTTGAGTATAGTTTAAAGATGAATCATTTTCTGGTAGAATAGAATGTGAAAATATAAAATTGAAGATAAAAATAAATAAAATAAAATTAGATTTCACAGGCATTACTCCGAAACAATAATGTTAACAATTAGCAGTATATCCAACACATTAATAATCTCATCATTGTTTAGGTCAGCAAAATCAACAGGATCAATTTCACCAATAATAATATTTACCAAGATAATTATATCTTGAACATTTACAACTTGATCATTATTAACATCGCCTAGTACTAATTGGTTAAGATAATCTATTCCATATTTTTTTGCTCTAGCTATGTTGCCACCTCCAGATTGAAAATCCCATTCAATTTCACCTTCTTGATTTACTTCAAAGATATGGGCATCATCTGCTACAGTTATTAATGTATTTCCGTTGGGTAACCTAAACACGCCAGACTGCATATCTGAGAAAAAGGAATTTCCGTTTCCACTATAAGTCCAAGATGGTTCAGTAGGTTCAAATGCATCATTTTCAGAAATCATATAATCACCATTTTCAAGGTATGGGAGTACAATTTCCAAAACTGATGATTCACCAGAACCATTATTGAAAATGAGAATATTCCCTTCTCCTGGGTACCCTTGAGGAACCCAGTTTACTCCATGTTGATGTGTGATTTGTTGGTCATTTTCACTTCCCCTACCATAGTTTTGTGGATTTCCCCATCTATATAAAATATCACCACCTTTATTGTATTGACCTCCAGAAGATGAAGATGCTTCTTCAGTAGTGGTGCTGTGGTCGATTACATAAAATTCGCTTGACCGTCTGCATGACAAAATTACTTGATCATATTGTGCGTTGTAATGCACTGCGTTAGCATGCAACCAATCTCCATTATATGGTCCATTACCATGACTCCCCGCAATTGAAATTTGGTTGATATCAATTCTTTCTGGATGTTCAGAAATGGCACCATAGTTTGGTTTTTCTGAATCCGTATCTTGAATTAAGTGGTCCCACACATGCCATTCCCAAACAATGTTTCCAGTATTCAATCCTGTGGGTTGAATTTCAACAATCATATCTGGCCAAATTTCACCTTCGATATCCACTCTTCCAAGTGAAACTGCTTCATCATAAGATATTCGCTCATTGCTAATCAGCAATATGTTTCCATTTGGTAGGGGTTCAATATCATGATGTTGAAGGTGATTTTCATCCGACCAGTTAAAATCCCATAAAATTTCACCATCCCAATCATATTGTAAAATTCGTCCTCCAGATGCAGCAACAAGCATAGATGGATTTGATGCTTTCCCCGGATATAAAATGGTACTATCTGGCAATAAATATGGGAAACTTCCTGGTGCAGATTCATGTACCCATTGATTTATAATATTTTCATCATTGTCAATTAAGTATGAAAAATTATTTTGCCCCCCAGGTCCATTGGAAACCGGAGAAAACAATGTATAGCCATTAAATGCATCAGCAAAAAGGCAAGAAAGTAATAATAATTTGATGATTAATAATTTCATTATACTAAATTAATTTATAAAATAATTCATACGATAAATTTGATATAAATTACAAAAAATAGGGTTGTAAATTAGCCTACTTAATTACTTGGGCAAAGGGGATATTTTGAGAAAAACAAAAATTATTGCTACACTTCGGTCACAAAATCTTACTAAAAGTCAAATTGATAAACTATTTATGGCTGGAGTAAATATTGTACGAATTAATATGTCACATCAATACGATGTAAATGAAACCAAACAACTGGTAGAGTTAATTCGAAAGCAATCACAAGAACACCAAAAGCATATTGGTATTTTAATGGATTTAGGTGGACCTAAAATTAGGGTCAGTCAAAAAATACAAAAAAAGGGCATACCTATTGAGGCAAATAAAACCTACACAATTGGATCAAGCGAAACAGATATACCACTTTCCATTCCCATTTCTTTTACTGAGATAACTGAAAATTCGCAAGTTAAAATTGATGATGGAAAAATAACATTTAAGGTTGAATCATCATCTTCCCAAGGCAATTTAGAACTCATTGCACAAAGTGATGGAGATATTTTACCTGGGAAAGGAGTTAATTTTCCTGGAGTTTGCTTGGATGTACCTTCTTTGACTGAAAAGGATATACAAGACTTAAAATTAGGATTAGATTTAAATGTAGATTGGTTTGCACTTTCATTTGTCCGTCAAGCTTTAGATATGTTTGAAATTGATACAATTTTTGATGAAAAGAAAAAACGACGACCAGTTCTTGCAAAAATAGAAAAACCAGAAGCGATTGACAATTTAGATGAAATTATTCATAGGTTTGACGGTATCTTGATTGCTCGTGGCGATTTGGGTGTTGAAATGCCTTTGGAACAAGTTCCAATTTTACAGAAAAAAATAATCAGACAATGTAATCAATTTGGGAAACCTGTAATTACTGCAACCCAAATGTTAGAATCAATGATTGAGAACCCTATCCCTACACGTGCTGAAGTAAATGATATTGCAACAGCCATTTATGATGGAACTGATGCTGTTATGCTATCAGGTGAAACTGCTGTAGGTAAATATCCTGTTGAATCTGTGAAAACCATGGCATCTGTTATTGAAAATGTTGAAAAAGAAATATCAAAAACTGGGGGTTTTCAACAAATTCCGCCTGAAAGCTTTGAGCAAGATACCAAATCTGCAATTTGTCACGCAGCCTATGAAATTGCAACGGATTTAAATATCCCAGTGATTGTAATTATGACAGAGTCAGGAAGTACAGCATTAGAAATTTCACGATACAGACCTAATAGTTATATCATAGCACTTTGTCCATTTGAACAGGTATGTTGCCAACTTGAGTTAGTATGGGGTATAAAAACGTTTAAAGTAGAAGAGTTAAAAACAATAGATGAAATGATTCAGTATGCAGAATCAAAATTACTAAAAGAAAATTTAATTGAAGCAGGGCAATCCTTTATTTTAAGTGCTGGTGTCCCTGTGGGTGTCCCAGGAAGTACAAATACAATCAAAATTCATAAAGTCAGAAAAGCAAAAAGTAGAAATGATAAAATAATTGAAAGTTGATATTTTAAGAAATAATTTCCAAAAACTTAAAATTACCGTCTTAAAAGAATCATTTATGATTTACTATAAATAATTAATTTAGCTTCAAAATCACCATTTAATCACATACGGTCATAAATTGTTAATCCAATTTTGTTACAATCTGTAATAATTTTTTAAAAAAAGCATGTGACAAAAAGAAAATATTTTTTATATTACACCCCCTTTAATTGGGTAATGATTGATTTTATGATGTGGAAAATAGTTTGATTTGAGTGATTTAAATCACAATTATTTACTGCTCTGCA
>CAYNTS010000044.1:0-17784 GCA_964400495.1 uncultured bacterium
GTATTAAAAGAATTAAATTAATGGAGCACAAATAATTTTATCAATAGGGTTAACGCCCCGGCTATGCGTTCGTACGTGACAAAGATACCTTCGTAACTCTCGCCCGCTGCAAACTAAGCCTTAAACGTTTTTTTGTTTTTATTTATTAAACCAAAAATAACTTTTTGGCGGTTAATGTGCCGCTTCGCCCGATAACGGACTAATTAGCACGTATGACGTATAGCCATTGTTACCTCTCGTGATTTAATCGTTTAAGTTCTACAACATCATCTATTTCTCCAAACACAAAAGCATTCTGCTTGAACTTTTTACTTATTTCAATTGATTTATTTAACCCAAGGTTGAAAATAATAAAACTGTTTTCTGGTTGCCATTCATGATTATTTGGAATTCCAATACCCTTCATATATTGATATTTATTCTTTCTCAAAATAGTCTCTAAACTCTCATTTCTTTTTTCGTTTTCATCGTCACTAAGTTTTACTGAGCTTGGATTTTCAGCTGTTATAAATGACCAATTTTTAATTTTTTTATTTTTCAAATATTTGTTGAGTTTATTGTTTATTGCTCCAATTTTAATCGAAAAAATTGGTGTAGAATTGGTTTTATATTGTGTTTCAAAGTAAGCTTTTAATAATTCGATTGATATTCCTTCAATTTTACCGATTAAATTCTTTAGAGCAATGTGTAGATTTAATAAATCTTCACTGAGGTTTGAGACGGAACTATTTAATGGATGAGCAAACCAATTTCTATATTTCGAAATGATTTTGAAGTCTTTTTCAAAGCTATTATTTGAGTTATATCCTAATGATGAAGTAAGCTTCTTCTTTTTAACTAAGTATTGGAATTGGCTGAAATATAAATATTCTATAAAATGATTTTCTTTGTTTTGTTTTTTATCTGCTTTATACCTCTTTAAGGTTTCTTCGGATAATTCATCGTTTCGATTTTTCCCTTTAGCCTTGATCAAATTGACCATATCTTTTTCTGATATCAACTCTTTAAGCCAATTTCCTAAATCTATTTCAACTTTTGATATTAGGCTGTAAAAATAGACATAAACAGGCTTTGAATTGAGATTGACATTAGATACTAACCCATTAATATCAGAATGGTTGGTCAAAAAGTAGCTAGTATTTTCGGACTCTTTAAACTTTCTTAGTAGATCAGCCAATTCAGTTAAATAATAAATCTTATTTGATTCTAAAATTGGCTTTTTTCTTATCGTATCGTATTCACCTCTTTTAGTAGTTGTCCAGTAGTTTTCAAATTCACCCGATTTACTCTTTATTGGTAGGACATCATATGAATTTTGAAGCATAAATTCTTGAGCTTGATTTTTTGTCCAGTCTACTTCTGCGAAATCCCAATTGTTTCTAGAAACGCCAATTTGTGCTGCATGAATTGATAATTCAATATTTTCTTCAAATGCTTTCTTCATTTTGTTTGCATGAGAGGTAACGTCTTGATAAACTCTATTATTGTGTTTAATTGGTTAACTCTCCTATATTTTATAGTGTTATAACGGAATATATAATGAATAAACAAAAACTATTAGACCAATATCTGCAAAAATTAAGTATTCAAAGTTATAGTCAGCAAACTATAAGTTCATATATTTCAGCCATAAAAATGTTTATTGCTTACTTTCAAATTAATAAATTTAAAACCTTAGATGAAACTATTATTATTAATTATCTTGATTATTGTAAAACAGAAAAACAATATTCTTTATCTTCAATGAAATTGGCATACTCATCCATAAAATTTTTATTTACAAATGTATTAGAGAGAGAGTTCCCTTCATCATTAAAATTCTCATTCAGAAAAGAAGAAAAACTCCCTGCTGTTTTATCGGAAACAGATATTCTAAAGATTTTTAAAAATACTGCCAACATTAAACACAAGACAATACTTATGACTATCTATTCTGCTGGGCTACGTATAAGTGAGCTACTAAATTTAAAATTGAACGAAATTGATTTTGAACGAAGAGTAATCACCATAAAAGGGGCAAAGGGTAAGAAAGACAGAATTGTAATGTTGTCTGAGAAATTAATTTCCCCTCTTAAACAATACCTGCTTAAATATCAACCAACTGAGTTTTTATTTGAAAACCCAAGCGGAGGTAAATATAGTGCAACTTCAATCCGTTCATTTTATAAACGTTCATTGATAAAATCCGGGATCCAGAAAAAGGTAACCATTCACACATTACGGCATAGTTTTGCTACTCATTTACTTGAACATGGTACAGACATTCGTTATATACAAGAATTACTCGGACATAAAAAACTAGAAACAACTCAAATCTATACGCATGTAACCAAACCTTCTCTACAAAACCTGAAAAGTCCATTAGATAAAATATTAAAAAGGTAAGATTAATTATGGCATACCTCATTTTAGATATTGAAACTGTACCTCGACCACCCATTGATGATGAGGTGGAAGCAATTATTGCTCAAAAAACGCAAGCACATATTGACAGAACCGGTGAAAACTCAGAAAATGCTGAATCACTCATTCGATCCATTTCTCCATTTTTTGGTCAAGTATTATGTATTGGGCTTCGTTTTTTAACAGACGATGGTCAAACAAAGGATAAAGTTGTTTGTGAAAAAACTGAAGAAGAAACTCTAATGAGTTTTTTTGAAATTGTAAATAAATTATCACGAAGTACGCGGTTTGTCCACTACAACGGGATGGGGTTTGATATTCCATTTTTATTGGTTCGTGCTGCCCATTTTGGTATTGAAATCACCAATAAAGTATTCACAGATTTACGCCGATTTTCATATAAAAGCCATATTGATGTGATGATGTATTTATGCAATTGGAATAGTTACAATTCAGTGAGTATGGATATTGCATGTAGGTCATTTGGAATACCATCCCCTAAAGAAGGTGAAGTCAAAGGTGATACAGTTGCTAAGGCATTTAATGAAGGCAATATTGAAGCTGTTGAAGA
Organism: uncultured bacterium; assembly: GCA_964400495.1. Taxonomy (GTDB): domain Bacteria; phylum Fidelibacterota; class Marinisomatia; order SCGC-AAA003-L08; family D37C17; genus CAYNTS01. Next base: position 2,975 of record CAYNTS010000044.1, read on the forward strand.
CTATGTTATGCGAGATGTTGAAGCTACCCATGAGTTATTCAACAAACTTAAACACTATATTTTATAATTATTGAGAAATAAATGAAATCATTATATCCAGAAATTAAACCATATAATCAATTCAAATTAAAGGTATCAGATTTACACACAATTCATGTGGAAGAATCTGGAAATCCCGATGGTAAACCTGTTATATTTTTACACGGTGGTCCAGGGGGTGGAATAGAACCAGTATATCGACAATATTTTGACCCTGAGAAATGGCGAATTATAATTTTTGACCAACGAGGATGTGGTCAAAGTACCCCACATGCTGAGTTACGTGAAAATACCACCTGGGATTTAGTTGCTGATATTGAAAAAATTAGAGAAAATTTAGATATTGAAAATTGGATTGTTTTTGGCGGAAGTTGGGGATCAACGCTTTCACTTAGTTATGCAATTACACATCCTAATAGATGTAAAGGATTAATTTTGCGTGGTATTTTTATGTTACGTCAAAAGGAAATACACTGGTTTTATCAAGAAGGTGCTTCATTTATATATCCAGATGCGTGGGAACATTACCTTGCACCTATCCCAAAAGAGGAACGACATAATTTAGTGCCTGCGTATTACAAACAACTTACTTCTTCTGATGATAAAATTAGAGTTGACGCGGCAAAAGCATGGTCAATTTGGGAAGCATCCACTAGTAAGTTATATCAAAGTAATAACTATTTACACCACTTTGAAGACTCTGCTGTTGCTGAAGCATTTGCTAGAATTGAATGCCATTATTTTATTAATCGTGGTTTCTTTGAAGCGGATGAATGGTTATTAGAAAATGTTGAAAAAATCAAACATATCCCAACGGTAATTGTTCAAGGGAGATATGACGTTGTGTGTCCAATGATATCTGCGTGGGAATTACATCGTAAATTTCCTGAGGCTGATTTTCATGTAGTTCAAGATGCAGGACATTCTATAACAGAAAAAGGGATTGCTTCAAAACTCATTGAATATACAGATTCATTTTCTGAGTTATAAAAAAACCCCAAATTTTGGGGCTTTTTATCAGTTAGCAAATTAAACAATTACTTGTCACACTTGCTGTATCCACATTTTGCACCAACGCACGAATCGCATCCATTTTCAGTTTTTAGAGTCTGCTTATTACATTCTGGACAAATTCTAAAAACGGAGTTTTCAGAATTTGTTACCGTGGGTGGTTCAACAACACCATTATCTTCAATTGGCATTTCATCAGGTCTTGAAACAATGCCTACATCATAAAAGAACCGTTCAATTACATCTGCTATTTCAGCATAGAATGAGTGATAATATTTTCCCTCTTTAAATGACCCACCATTAGGGTCAAAAATACCTTGCAACTCCTCAAGAATAAACATTGGGTCAGTTGCTCGTCTAAAAATAGCTGAGATGAGTCTGGTTAAAACCACATATTCTGGTGCACGTGTTAAATCTTTTGAATTAATAAAAATTTCGATAGGGCGTTTTTCACCATTATAGTCAATATAACTTAATGTGATAAATACAGAATTTTTTACAAAGGCACTTTTTAATTTATATACTTTTGCATCCACAACATCTGGTCGTAGTGCAGAGCCATTTTTTGGCTGGGGAGTTTGTGTTTTTGTATTTGCTGGAGCATGAGTTTGTTTTTCTGCTACTTCAACAATTTTAGTTTCTTGTGTTAATTTAATCATGCTTCAATTTCCTCAAATTTGGTATTGGACAACACCTCTTCAATTTCTAAATTACTATTTTTCATATAATGGTACATGGTTGTTAAGCTACCATCAGGGAGTTTAATAATACTTTCACCGTTTACAACAACTTCATTTCCATCGTCTTGAACGAGCTTAAACTGTTTATCTTTTGTTCTCTGGAATTCTGTTAATTCACCCTCTGTACTTAAAATTGGGAAACGACTACCATCTCGGTAAATGGTAATTCCTTTTAATTGTTTTTTCCATGCTTGAATATAAATATCTGAAATTGTTTCGGGGTTAACATCTTCTGGTAAATTAATTGTCGAAGATATGCTATGGTCAACATATTTCTGTATCAAACCTTGACTATTAACTCGTTTCTCAGGGTTAATAGTATGAGCTGTACTATTCATATAATCTGGAAGAACATCTTGAACTTTTTTATCTGAATCAATCTCTTGTTGCAAATCATTCATGTCAATATATGCTTGAATAGTTGAATGGAATACTTTAAACATTTTATTTCCAAACGATTCTGACCTACGAGTATAATGTGTAGCAAAAATGGGTTCTACTCCACCCGAAACACCAATGTAATTTTTCCCATCAAGTTCGTAACTTTTAATAATATTTGAAATAGAACCCGTTGGAGCAATTGATGTAATTGCAATATTTCTCAATCCATTTTCTTGAATAACCGATTGAGTTTCTTTACTTAATGCCTCGTCAACAAATGGGCATTCCAAATACTTATCTTCATTAAAAATTGGGGATACACCTTTTTCGCCAGCAAGTAGTGCAGATGCTTGATATGATGCATTTGTAATGAATTCCATTACTTTACCCACAGTTTCAATTCCTTCATCAGAGTCATACGCTATGCCAAGTTGATTTAATAAATCAGCAATACCCATCACTCCAAGCCCCAATCGTCTGGTTTCACTTGCTGCAACACGTTGTTTTTCAAGAGCATTTAAACTTTCGTTCCACGTAACAACATTATCTAAAAATCGAGTCAAAATATTTGAACTTTCTGCAAGTTGGTCCCAGTCAATTCTAGCTCTTGGAGTAAACCCATCAATTACAAATCTAGACAAATTAATAGATCCAAGATTGCATGCACCACCATCTTCTAATGGTACTTCTGCACATGGATTTGTGCAAATAATTGGTCTTCCAACATAGTTAGATGGTGAATATTTGCTCATGGTTGTCCAAAAAATTAATCCTGGTTCTGCAGTTGTATAGTTACCTTCAATAAATTGATCCCAAATATCACGTGCTTTTACTTTTTCACGAACCTCATCAGTTTGAACACTGCCAAAATACAACATGAAATCTCCAGATTGTCGAACAGCTAAATCAAAAGATTCATTTTTTAAAGGTATTACGTAGTCACAAGAAACATCACGTTTAAAAATATCATCAAAATCTGTTTTTGTAATTTCTTGATTATGTTCGTTTTTCAACCAAAACTTTAGTTGTTTAAACGATTTAAAAGTTTTTGTAACCTCATAATCACTTGGATTTTTCGATGGTATTCCGGAAGAATAATGAACATCATTATCACCTTGTAATGCTTTGTGTATTGTTTCTTTTATATTCTTTTTATAAACTACAAATTCTGAGTCCCCATACATTTTCTGTTCTTCAACTGCATGCATAAACTCATCACTCGCTTTAATTGAAATATTTGCAAACCGAACTTGAGTGTTTTCCATGACTTGTTTTTTGATAGTGTCTAATTCTCCATCATTAAACATTCCAGACCATTTACATTGTTCAACAATTTGGTTTGTAACCCAGTTTGGTACTTTTTTAACTTTTAAGAAATGGAAAATATCAGGATGTTTTACGTCTATAGTCAACATCAACGCGCCACGCCGACCACTTTGCCCAATTAGCCCTGTTGTTAAAGAATATAATTCCATAAACGAAACTGCACCAGTTGAGCTGTCGGCTGCATTATGTACTATCGAATCTTTGGGGCGCAAACATGAAATGTCAACTCCGATTCCACCACCGTATGAGTATGTACGCGCACATTCAAATGCGGCCTTGTAAATTGAATCAATATCGTCTTGTTGGATTTTAGAAACAAAGCAGTTTGCTAAAGTTTTGAGTCTGTACAAATCACCTGAGCCAGCTAATACTCTCCCGCCAGAAATAAACCGTCCATCATAGAGTTCTGAATAAAATTTTTCAGCCCATTTTTTCTGTTTTGTTTTTGCTCCTTCAACAGTTGCAACAAAAGCAGACAATCGTTTAAACACATCTTCAGGACAATCTTCAATAGGTTCATTATCCATATTTTTGAGGTAATATTTTTTAGCATAAATATTTTGTGCTAATTCATTATCCCCTAAATAATTTTCGTGGGTTGGTAGTGTATTATTTTTTTGTAAACTTGTTAAATGTTCATAGACATCTTTATATAATTTTATATTTCGTTTTCCAATTATGTTTATTGTTTTTCCTTCATGGTCAAACATTTTTTGAAATTGTTGGTTCATAAATAAATTAAAATTCCCAAATAAAAGGTTTTATCGTCACAGTGTCAAAGATGCATAAAAGTCATACATCGTCCTTTTGATCATTACAATCAGTAATTATTTTGATGATTCGCTAAACGGATTGACCCATTTAGATGCCCCAGATTTTTGATCTCTGGATTTATTACAATTTGTGATGCGTTTCTCGTCGGATAAGAAAACTTAAGCAATACAAGATATGCCTATCACATGGAAAAATATACCGTATCTTGTGTAATTGTGCAAAATACTTTATTACAAATTGTTGCAATATTTTACCAACAAATGGTGTAATAAGTTGAAAAAACAAGCACATACACACAAAAAATATTTTTCAATTATTATGTAAAATAAAGTAAAATTATTAAGAGTTATCTGGGATAACAAGGTAAATAATTATTAAATTACGAACCCCAAAAAACAAAGAAAAGAGGTGTTACAATGAACTTTGCAGAGTTAAAATTAGATGATAAAAAAATAGAGTTACCAGTTATTGTTGGTTCCGAAAATGAAAAAGCAATTGATATTACAAAATTGCGGAACGAAACAGGATACATTACCCTAGACCCAGGGTACGGTAATACAGGTTCATGTAAAAGTGATATTACTTTTATTGATGGTGAAAAAGGTATTCTTAGATACAGAGGATATCCTATAGAACAACTTGCAGGTTCAGCATCATTTACAAATGTGGCTCATTTACTTATTTGGGGATATTTTCCGTCCTCGGATGAAAAAGAAGTTTACAGCAAAAGTTTAAGTAAACATGCTAATATCCACGAAGATATGAAACGATTTTTTGATGGTTTTCCTCTTAGTTCACATCCCATGGCTACACTTTCATCTATGGTAACAGCTCTCTCTGCATTTCACCCAGACGCCAATAGTAATGACCCAGATGTATTGGATGATATCATTTTAAGAATTCTTTCAAAAGTAAAAACCATTGCTGCTTATTCTTATCGAAAATACCAAGGACTCCCATTTATTTACCCAGACTTAAACCTGAAGTATGTTGATAATTTCTTACACATGATGTTTTCAGATTCTCAAGAAGATTATCATCAAAATCCTGTGTTTACAGATACAATTAACTTGCTTCTTATTTTACATGCGGACCATGAACAGAACTGCTCAACCTCTACTGTTAGAATGGTTGGTAGTAGCCGTGCTAATTTATTTGCAACTATCTCATCAGGCATAGCAGCACTTTGGGGGGCACTACATGGTGGGGCCAATCAGGCAGTGATTGAGATGCTCGAGCAAATTAAAAATGATGGTGGGGATTATAAAAAATATATTCGACTTGCAAAAGATAAAAATTCAAGTTTCAAATTAATGGGATTTGGTCACAGAGTATATAAAAATTATGATCCACGTGCATCAGTAATTAAAAAAGCTGCAGCACAGGTACTAGATGCATTACAAATTGATGACCCATTACTTGATATTGCACGAAATCTTGAACGCATTGCATTGGAAGATGAATACTTTGTGTCTAAACGTCTATATCCAAATGTTGATTTCTATTCAGGAATTATTTATCGTGCAATGGGTATCCCTACAAATATGTTTACTGTAATGTTTGCACTTGGTAGATTGCCAGGATGGTTGGCTCATTGGAGAGAAATGATTTTAAATCCGGCATCAAGAATTAACAGACCACGCCAAGTTTATACTGGTCAAACAGCTCTAGATTATAAAAAATAATGAAGCAGTATCATGATCTTGTAAACCACGTGCTAGAAAATAGTGTTCGACGAGAGAATCGTACAGGTACTGATACACTTATGTCGTTTGGATACCATTATAAAGTAAACTTACAAGATGGATTCCCACTTTTAACTACTAAAAAAGTATTTTTTAAATCAGTTATTAGAGAATTACTTTGGTATTTAACTGGTGAAACCCATATTCGAAATCTCAGAGAACACACCAAAATTTGGGATGCATGGACATCTGAAGATGAGAATTGGGAAATTGGAAAAATGTATGGCTATCAATGGGTCAATTGGGATAAATATAAACAAAATCCTGATACGAATGAAATTGAACATACTCACATCAACCAAATTCAAAATGTGATTGATTTAATTAAAACAAATCCAAATTCACGCAGGATGGTAGTTTCAGCATGGAATCCAAGTGTTCTTGATGAAATTGCATTACCTAGTTGTCATGCATTTTTCATATTTAATGTAATAAATGGAAAATTAAATTGTCACCTCACTCAACGAAGTGGTGATATTGCTTTAGGAATTCCATTTAACTTGGCTTGTTATGCTACATTAACCCAAATGGTAGCACAAGAAACTAATCTAGAATTAGGAGAATTTTCACATTATATAAATGATGCTCATATTTATGTTGACCATATTGATGGATTAAAAGAACAATTAACACGTGAACCACTCCAATTACCTACATTGGAAATTAAGAAAAAGCCATTTTGGGATTTAGAGTTCAAAGATTTTTCACTACATAACTACGAACACCATCCTGTTATAAAATTCCCGGTAGCTGTATAAATGCAAATCCACCTTATTTGGGCACAGGACGATAGGGGTGGCATTGGAAAAAACAATTCGCTCCCTTGGCACATTTCAGAAGATTTGCAAAATTTTAAAAAACTCACACTGAATTGCCCGATTATTATGGGTAGAAAAACATGGGATTCCCTTCCTTTTAAACCCTTGCCAAAACGCAGAAATGTTGTAATAACATCCCACGCAAAAAATGATGTAGAAACGCACAGTTCAATTGAAACATGTATCGCAACATTGAAAAATGATGGGATTGAAAAAGTATTTGTAATAGGGGGAGCTAAGATTTATAAATCATTTTTCCAGTTTGCAAATGTACTTCATATTACTCATGTTCACAAAATTGAAGATGGAATAGATACTTTTTTCCCAATATCAAAAGATAAAATCAAACAATATTTCACACAAGTTTCTACCGAATCGTTATGCCAAGATGCAACTTATTCAAGATGGGAAAAGTTAGTTAGTTAAAATTATAAAAACACCAGTAAGAGCAATAACTACTGAAATAATTCGTCGTTTTGTCATAGGTTCACCCAAGAATAACCACGCAAAAATAAATATAAATATAGTTGATATTTGATTGAGAACACTCGCAATTGATGCGGATGTTAACGCCATGCCGATTGTCCAAAATGCAAGTGCAATATAGGTTGCTAAAATTGATCCACCAATTAGAGATGGCCACACAGAACGGTCTCTGAATTTAGATATTATGTTTTTATTTCGACCACCTATTAATAAGATTAAACTAGAAACAATTAATCCTGGTACCATTCTAAAACTTGCAACCCAAAATTGATGCCCTACATTATCTGTAACCTTTTCAAGAACTGGCTTTGTTAATATGATTCCCAATGCCATCAAAATAATGGAAAATAAATTCATTATTATTCCCCAATTCATACGTTTGCGCGATGCAGGAATATGTTTAATTTTTAATGATGCATATAGTACTGCACTAACAACCAAAACTGCTCCAAAAATTTGAATTGAAGTTAAACGTTCACCCAGAAGAATAAATGCAAAAAATATTACAGCTGGACTGTAAATTGTATCTACAATTGCTGAAATGCTGGCTCCAATAATGTTCAATGAATGGAGAAAAATAATATCAGCTATTCCGATGCCTATTATTCCACTTATTGTTAAGCGAATATAATCGTCCATGGTCATAAAACCACCATCAGATAACAATGGTTGAATTAGTGGAATCCCCATTATTATTAATGTGATTGTAAATAAAATTAATGCTAGTAAATTTTTAAATGGGTTTAGTGCAATTGCAGGTATTTTTTCACCTGCTTTTTTGAGTAGGATAACAGCTAATCCCCAAAAACCAGCACATAATAGTGAGAAAAACTCACCAATATATGGTATATTTACTAAATTCACTTTTGGAGAGATTCGCCTATAATTCGCAACCCATCTAATGTCAAGTTAGGTGCTAATATATGTTCTGTTTTTAGCTTAGGTGAAAGAAGAGAACTGAATCCTCCTGTTAAAACAACTGATGGGGACTTCCATTTAGTTGCATCAATGATTCGCTTAATCATTCCATCAACTTCATCAATCGCACTAAACATAATTCCAGCTTGTAAATTAGTTTCAGTATTTTTACCAATAACAGAATCAGGAAAAGTAAATGCAGTATCTCTCAATAAAGCTGCTTTTTCAAATAAATAACGGGCAGATACATCAATACCCGGTGCAATTGCACCTCCAATAAATGCTCCTTTTTCATCAATAATATCATAGGTTGTTGCTGAACCAAAATCTACAATAATACCGGGCATATCAAATTGATGTTTAACTCCTGCAACATTGCAAATTCTATCAGCTCCCACTTCGGATGGATCCTCAACATCTAGTGCAATGTTGCAGTTATTATGACGAACAAATGTTGGTTCAATATGAAACAAATTATTGCAGGATTCAAAATATGGAACATCTAATTTTGGCACTACTGAGCTAATAATTACATCCGATATTTCATATTTATTTAATTGAATTAAACTATTGAAAAAGTTCATATCCGATTCAATTCTAATGGAACCAATTACTTCTTTTTGCTTGAAAATAGCACATACTACATTGGTGTTTCCGATGTCAATTGCAAGCAACATTATAGCTCAATTACTCCTGCAGGATATGATTTAGAAACTCCATTATTTTCTACAATAGCATACCCATTTTCTGTGATTCCTTTAAATTTTCCCTGAATAATCTCATCGCCAATATGAAACGAAACATCATTGTTTTGATGAGCACAAAAAGCAATCCACTCATGGCATGTATCATCCGGATTTAGTGTTAAATATTCCTCTAAATTATTTAATATTGTAGCTAATAATTCCTCACGGTTTATATGATTATGAGTAATCAACTTTAATGAAGTTGCAGTTTGAACAATAGCCTGTGAGATTTCTTTTTCATTTACATTTAATCCAACTCCAATTACAATTTTATATTGTCCCTCAATTCGTCTACTCTCTGTTAAAATACCACCTACCTTTTTACCACTAATTAAAACATCATTTGGCCATTTTAACGTTGCTTGTACATTTAAACATTGTTGGATTGCCTTTATAATACTAATTCCAGCAACTAAAGAAATTAACCCAAAATGTTTTGGTTGAAGATGTGTTTCAATACAAAGTGAAAAAGTCAAACTTTTTCCCGGTACAGAATTCCACACATTACCTCGACGCCCCCGACCTTTTGTTTGTTCTTCAGTTAAAACACATTGCCCGTTTTCGGGATTTGAACAATTACCTTTCCAAATGTAATCATTAGTAGATGGTAGTGAATCAAAGTACAAAAAATCTTTACCAAAAGAGGTGGTTTTCAAAAAAGAGAAGTATGATTCTTTCGAAAACATATTTAACCAGCAAACTCCCCAAAAGTTGAACGAAGCGTATCCGCAATTTCTCCCAAAGTTGCATATTCTTTTACAGCATTCACAATAAGGGGAATAAGATTTTCATCAGTTACAGATGCCTGTTTCAGTGACTCAAGAGCTTCATTTACTTTAATTTGGTTTCGGTTATTTTTAGTTTGTTTCAACCGATCCAATTGACCCTGCACAGCTTTTGTAGAAATTTCTTGAGTTTCAAAATCCTCTGAGGTTTCTTCTTCAAATTTATTTAACCCAACAATGATATTCTCTTTTTTATCAATATTAATTTGATAATCATAGGCAGATTTTGCAATCTCATTTTGCTGAAATTGTTGTTCAATTGCAGAAACTGCACCACCTAATTCATCTATTTTAGCAATTAAATCTTCAGCTTGTGCTTGAATTTCATCAGTTAATGCTTCTACATAATACGAACCCGAAAGTGGATCAACTACATCAGGTATTCCGGATTCAAATGCAATTATTTGTTGTGTTCGTAATGCTAGTTTTGCTGAATCCTCTGTTGGTAGGGCAAGCGCTTCATCTCTAGCATTTGTATGGAGAGATTGAGTCCCACCTAATACTGCTGCAGTTGCTTGCAAAGTAGTTCGAACAACATTATTTTCAATTTGTTGTGCTTGTAATGTAGAACCAGCTGTTTGTGTATGGAATCGACACATTTGTGCTTTGGGTTCTGTAACTCCAAATCGATTTTCCATTATGGATGCCCACATTCTGCGTGCAGCTCTAAATTTTGCAATTTCTTCAAAGAAATGATTATGACTATTAAAGAAAAAACTGAGTCTTTTCCCAAAAGTATTCCCCTCTAATCCTGCATCTAGGGCAGATTTAACATAGGCAATACCGTTTGCTAACGTAAATGCCAATTCTTGTACAGCTGTTGAACCAGCTTCTCGAATATGATATCCCGAAATAGAAATGGTATTCCAATTTGGAAGATTGTTACTACAATATTCAAACACATTGGTGATTAGTCGCATACTTGGTTTGGGTGGAAATATATACGTTCCACGAGCAATATATTCTTTTAAAATATCATTTTGGATAGTACCACGAAGTTGGGATATATCCATATTTCGTTTTTCAGCTAATGCAACTAAGAAGGCCAATAAAATTGGAGCTGTTGAGTTAATTGTCATTGAAATAGATACTTTATCAAGTGGAATTTCATCCAACAAAACTTCTAAATCAGCAAGGGAGGAAATAGGTACACCAACCTTTCCAACTTCCCCATCAGCAATTGAGTGGTCAGAGTCATATCCAGTCTGTGTTGGTAAATCAAACGCAACAGATAGTCCCATTACACCTTGATTTAACAGGTATTTGTATCGTTTATTGCTTTCTTCAGCTGATGCAAACCCAGCATATTGACGCATGGTCCAATGTTTACCTCGATACATATTGGGATACACACCATGAGTAAATGGAAATTCTCCTGGACTTTCCCCATGTTTTGACCCATAAAAAGCATCTAAAGGTATATTGGAGTTAGTTTTTTTATCCACTCAAAGCCCTCTTTCCTTTTTGATGTTTTCATAAGCTTCATTTACCATTTTGAACTTTTCCTCAGCCATTTTTTGAAAATCCACTCCCAAGTGATGTACTTTATCTGGATGAAATTTTCTAGCCATTTTTCGATATGCTTTTTTCACTTCATCATTCGAAACTTCTGGTGAAATTTCTAAAATTTGATACGATGAAGTAGTGTTTTTATAAAACATAGCTAAAATAGACTCATAATCCTTTTTACTTATTCCCAAGTAATTAGAAATTGTGTGAATTACTTTTACTTCTTCAGGGTGGACATGTCCATCTGCTTGAGATAACCCAAATAAAACGTGTACCAATTGTAGTCTTGAAGCATGATCCATAAATTGTTTTATTTGTAAAGAAACATCCCTCAATGAAACATCTTGTTTTAAAATTTCTTTGAACAACTGCATGCGTTCTTTGGCAAATTGAACACCAAATTGTTGAATCAAGAATTGTTTTACAAAGTCAAGTTCAGACTTTTTTAACTCATGGTCAGCTTTCATTATAGCTGCAAATAAAATTAAGATTACTGAACCAAAATCACCACTTCTAGTACGAGATTGCCCCGAATATTGTCGAGACTGTGAAAATCCTTGATTGTTTTCTGACATTGACCCAAGTGCATATCCCAATATGCCACCTATTGGACCAAACATTGACCATCCAAGACCGCCCCAAAGCCACTTTGACCACCCTGCCATTATATGTCTAGCTCCATTACTAAATCTCCCTTTTCAACAGATTGTCCAATTTCAACATGAATTGCTTTAACTATACCCTTAACTTCTGAATCGATTTCATTCTCCATTTTCATTGCTTCTAAAATAAATAATTTATCACCATCTTCTACAGAATCGCCAATTTTTACAAAGACATTACTGACTAATCCAGGAATCTGAGCATGAATTTCTCCAGCTTTATCCCCCATTGATTCTGAAAAGCCAAACTTTTCCATTAAAAGAGCAGTTTCATCTTTCACTTGTACGATACTCGTGTGTTGATCAACTGTAACTTCAAACGAATTTCCACTTTCTTGAATGGTTAAATAATGGGTGTGACCGTCTAAAATTAATGAGTATGAATTAGAGGATAGTTGAATACAATCAGCATGTATGCGTGAATCATCCAAACAAATTTCAATATTATTCTCCCTATATTTTGCAGAGAAATTTAGAATATTATTATCTATTTGAATCTGAAATTTCATCGTAAATTTTCTTTTCTACCTGCGTTAGACCAATTTGATTGTTTGTTTTCCACATTCTTTGTGGTGGTACTCTTAGCTTTATTTTTGGTTTTTAAAATAGCTCCCACACCTGCTGCAATCAACCTATCAGATTTATGAATAGAAAGTTTTTTATGCAGTTCATCTTTTATTTCATTTAATGTTTGAGTAGAGTAATTCCCCGCTTCAAACAGTTTATGTTGGATAAACATCAAGCAAAATGGTATAGAGGTTTCAATACCGGCTACATGAAATTCTCTCAATGCACGTTTCATACGTTGCATAGCTGAATGTCTATCATTTCCCCACGTAATGAGTTTTCCTAAAAGGGGGTCATAGTAAGGTGACACTTCTTGTCCCTGACGCACTCCATCGTCCATTCGAACACCAAGTCCTTGCGGAAAACTGAGTTCGTGAATTGTACCAATAGAAGGTGCAAAATTATTAAACCCATCTTCTGCATAAATTCTACATTCAATAGAGTGCCCTTGTGGGTTAATATCGTTCTGCGAAAACGAAAGTGGATTTCCATTTGCAACATGAATTTGCTCTTTCACAAGGTCTAAACCTGTTGTCATTTCTGTAACAGGGTGTTCAACTTGGAGCCGAGTATTCATCTCAAGGAAATAGTAATCTTTATGCTTATCAACAAGGAATTCCATTGTACCAGCACCAGAGTAATTACACGCTTTTGTAATTTTAATAGAAGTTGCATACAATTTTTCACGCAAACTTTGATTTATAAATGGAGAAGGGGATTCTTCTATAATTTTTTGGTATCGTCGTTGAACAGAACATTCTCGTTCGCCTAAACACACTACATTTCCATGGTCGTCAGCAAATACTTGAATTTCAATATGATGGGGTTCTTCTAAATATTTTTCAACATATACTCTGTCATCAGAAAATGCTTTGGATGCTTCAGAAGATGCCCGTTCAACTGCATCTTGAATTTCATCAGCGGAATATACAATGCGCATTCCTTTTCCACCACCACCACCTGCAGCTTTAACAAGAACAGGATATCCAATTGAGTTTGCAATTTCAATAGCATCTTTTGGATTTTGAATTGGCTCTGTAGTTCCGGGGATAATAGGAGCTTCGACTTTTATAGCCAAATTTCGAGCAGCCATTTTATCACCCATTGTAGTAATTGCTTCAGTAGAAGGACCAATCCATTTTACACCAAGTTGGGTAATTTCATCAGCAAAATCCCCATTTTCAGATAAGAAACCATATCCAGGATGAACTGCATCAGTCCCTGTTTCTTTTATTATCTCAATAATTTTTGGGGTATTTAAATATGATTCAGTGGAGGGTGGAGGTCCAACGCAATATGCTTCATCTGCTTTGAGTACATGTGGTGAGGTACGGTCTGCTTCTGAATAAATAGCTACAGTTGATATTCCTAATTCTTTGCATGTTCGAATAACACGAACAGCAATTTCACCCCGGTTTGCAATTAAGATTTTGCGAATCATAAGGGCGGAAATTTACATGTTTTTGAGGGTCAGAAAAAAATTATAAAGAATCTAAATAATATCCAAAATAGACCAATACATTATATCCCAAATAATTCACCCAAAACTGCGATTTATTTGTACTATTTTTTCCATAATGAAAATTGTATGCAGATTTGGCTAAAAAACCGAGAGTTAACAGATAATATCCCCATTTTTGAGTTTTTGTTTCTTTATGTTTGACATTTTGGAAACCAGCAACTCCCATAAATGCATCAAACCCACCCGCAAGAAAAGGTCCATATTGCCAACCACCACTAGCTAAATGACTCACACCTACAAATACAACTTGTTGCATTGAAATATATCCAAGTTCTTGCAGGAGTGTTGTCTTTAGTTTAGAATTATCATCGGAATTAAATTGAATTTGATTTTCTAATTGGTCGTTTTGTAATGATGATTTAAATGCAAGGATATTAGAATTATTGTTTACAATTGGGTGCAATTGAAACGATTGCATGAATGCAAATTGCGTTATTAAAACTAAAAAAGTAATTAGGGTTTTCACAGTACTCCTAAATGAATAATTAAGTTGTAACTTATAAATCAAATAAAGAAGCAAAAGAATCTTTTCGATTCCATGCAATCCAACCAAGGATTGCAGAAAGCATGATGCCCGCACCAATTCCTTTTGGGTCTAAAAATAAATGGAAGAAAAATATGTTAAACACAATAGGAGCTAGAAGAACTAATGCAAACGAAACTGCTTTGTTTGAAAAAAGCAATATTCCTCCAACAAGTTCAATCAATCCAATAGTAGGTAAAATATGATCTTCCTACAAAAAAACGGACACCTTAAGAAGTCATACAGCCCATCTGTAAT
>CAYNTS010000045.1:0-17449 GCA_964400495.1 uncultured bacterium
ATATTTCAAGCATTCAGAATTGGCAAAATAGTTTATTCTATCACTCTACTTTATTATTAATTATTGGATTTTCACTATCCGTTTTATTTTCTGGAATTTCAGTATTAACTCGGGGAATTGAAAAAGTAGAATAATTAGTTTTAATTCCTTTTCAAAGGACTTTCAACTTTAGTTGCTTTAAAATCTTGACCAAATGCTGTATGTATTATCGGCGTAATTTCTGATTGTTTCCTTAACCACTCTTCTCTATTCTTTCCCTCTATTATAACGGGTTGTCGTTTTTTGATATTATGAATTTTCGCCATAAATGAGTTTGCTGGCTGAGTCAATATGGAAACAGTTTTATAATTGTTATCATTTGACGAATCTGTCCATTCCGACCAAATTCCTGCAATAGTCATAATTTCATTACTGGGTAGTATGATATAGTGACATTGTTTTCCTGTTGGAGTAGATTCCCATTCATAAAACCCATCAGTAATTACCAAACATCGTTTATCACTTATTGCATATTTGAAGGATGGTTTTTCGTGAATAGTTTCGCTTTTAGCATTGTATGTCATTTTGCGAATTTGCTCTGCTTTTTTAATATCAGCAACCCAATGAGGTATTAGCCCCCAGTTAAATTGTTTAATCAGCTTTTTATCTATTTCTGTTATTACCGGAATTTTAGGATTAGTAAATGCTGATATGTGTTTTTTGGGTTCGAAATATGTTTCAAATACACCACCAATCTCATCCTCAATCTGCTGTTGCTTGCGTGCTATTGCAATATTGAAACACATTATTATTTCACCTGTAATAAATCTGTCATACGTGTGGTATAGCACGGCGAAAGTCTCTCTTGTCGCAACTTCCATTTTCTTGCAAAGCCATTAACACACAATCGTATTTTCATCCGTCCATATTCTTCATTAATATCATCTACTGCTTTCATCAAATGATTTCGCTTTTCCATATCATCAATATTATCAAAAAAAGTTAATTGCACTTTTGACTGAGGAATAATATCCGACATAATTACCCCCGCCCGTTTATATATGCAATCATTTCGATACATCCCCCGTAAACCTTCAATCGCTTTTGTTACAATTTCCAATGAATCATTTGTAGGGGTTTCAAAATGTATTTTCCTTACACCGCTATAATTTACTCTATATTCTTGTTTAAATGGATTGGTTAGAATAAAAACTGTCATTGTTTTTGCACAGCTTTTCTGTTTGCGTAGTTTTGATGCGCACATAGATGCATACGTACTTAATGCCTGTGCTAATTGACCTATATTACCTACCTCTTCACTAAATGTACGCGATGTGCAAATAGATTTTTTGGTTTGAGTACCAAGTTCAAGATTAAAACAAGGGATTGCACGCAATTCTTTAACCATTTTCAAACCCACAATAGACATTTGATGCTGAATCCATTTATCGGATCTAATCGTTAGGTCATACGCAGTTCGTATCCCATAAAATGATAAATTTTTCGCATACTGCCTGTCTATCCCCCATAATTTTTGCAAAGGAAAATTCTTCAGGATATCCTTAATTTTTGCTGTATCTTCTAATATAAATACTCCTGATATTGTTTTATGTTTAGCAATATGGTTTGCCACTTTTGATAATGTTTTAGTGGGAGCTATGCCAATCGAAATAGGGATACCAGTATATTGCATTACTTTTTCTCTTATTGCTTCCCCAAATGAAACCACATTTTGAATGCCATTGCAGTCTAAAAACGCCTCGTCAATAGAGTATATTTCAATTTGTGGAACTTCGTGTGATAGAATTGACATAACTCGCTGAGATAAATCGCCATACAATGCAAAATTTGTAGAAAAAACATATACCCCATGCTTATCAAATATATGTCGGTTCTTAAATGCTGGTGCTCCCATCTGTATTCCCAATGCTTTTGCTTCATTAGAACGTGCAATCACACATCCATCATTATTGGATAATACCACCACAGGTTTTTGCCTAATTATTGGATTAAACACACGCTCAGAAGAAGCGTAAAAATTATTACAATCTGCAAGTGCAATCATCGATATTTACGAATTGAGTATGGTACAACACCCCAAATTTCAAACTCCATTTCGGATGATATTTTTATAGGTGAATACTTAGGGTTATACGGAATCAATACAGGATTATTATGAATATAAGATAATTGTTTTACCGTAAACTCTCCACAAATCAGTGCCACAACAATATCGCCTTCTTTTACAGTAAGCGACCTATCAACAATAAGGATATCGCCATCATGGATTCCAATACGCACCATTGAATCTCCGTTAGCATACGCCATAAATGTAGCAGATGGGTTTTGGATAAGGTATTTATCTAAACTGATGGATAAGTCAGTAAAATCATCAGCTGGTGAAGGAAACCCTGCTGGAATAAATGATATTTCTAATTGATCATTTAGAGTTTGCAATTAAATTACTCGTATATTATAAATACAAGATATAACATAAAGCAAATGATAAGAGAGATAGTTTAACTTTAATTGCCTATATCTTGAAACTGTACCCTGCAAAATATTTGCTTGGTTCTGAATGTTTGATACTGGAAACTGGGGACGGTGTTGCACTTTTGCATTTTACATTTTAAACTTTGCATTTTGCAATTTTATATCACCCTATTTTTCTTGGTTTACATATTTAATAAATATTAAATTTTTAGGCTTTACTTTAATGTACATTTTGTAAAGACAATAATTTAATTGATATAAAGGAATACAGAGTATGGCTGTACCAAAGAGAAAAATATCTAAAACACGCGGTAGAAAAAGACGCACACATTGGAAGTATTCAGCTCCACAAGTTGGAACGTGTCAGCAATGCAATTCACCTAAACTTCCATACAGGGCTTGTCCTGAGTGCGGTTACTACAAAGGACGACCAGTAATTTCATCACAGGAAGCGTAAGCACTTTATAATTCTATGAAAATCGCCTTAGATGTAATGGGCGGAGATTTTGCACCTTTTTCTAATATAAAAGGTGCATTTGATTTTATTAATGATATTAATTCTGGAGATACAGAGTTAATATTAGTTGGAGATAAAACTCAAATTGAACCTGCCATTGCAAAATATTCAGCGAATTTGAATCGAGTATTAATCCACCACACAACTCAAGTAGTGGATATGGATGATAGACCATCACGCGTAACAAAAACGAAACCTGATTCATCGCTAGTAAAAGCAATTGAATTGGTTAAATCCAGTGATGCAGATGCAGTAGTTAGTGCTGGAAATACTGGAGCTCTACTTACAACTTCATTGTTAATTTTGGGGAAAATACCGGGAATAAAACGACCTGCATTGGCACCATTTATTCCAACAAAAAATGATGGTTTTATTTTATGCGATGCAGGGGCAAATTCTGATGTCAAACCTCAGCATTTAGTTCAATTTGCATTGATGGCAAGTGCATATATGGAGCAAATTAATGGGCGTAAAAATCCGAGAGTTGCTCTTCTAAATATCGGTTCCGAAGAAGGCAAAGGAAATGAGTTTACCTCTACTGCATACCCCTTATTAAAAGAACATATATCAAATTTTATTGGCAATATTGAATCACGATATATTCTTGAGGGGAAAGCTGATATTGTAGTATGTGACGGTTTTACGGGAAATATAGTTTTAAAATTAACTGAAGGACTTATTAAACATATGATGGGTTGGGCAAAAGATAGCATTAAAGCCCATCCAATTAGTCGTGTTGCAGCACCATTATTCTACCCAGTTTTTAATGATATTCGAAAAAGTTTTGACTATGAAGAGCATGGAGGAACCCCCTTTTTAGGTGTAAATGGATTGGTATTTAAATGCCATGGTGCATCCAAAAATAAAGCAATTAAAAATGCATTATTTGCTATTCAAACAGCATGTTCAGAAAAATTAATTCAAAATATTGCAACTGAATTAGGAAAACATTTAGATATATTCGAGGAGAAAAACTAAATAGTGACTCAGCATGTTAAAGCAAATATAACTGCTTTAGGAAAATACTTACCCAAAAATATTTTATCCAATAAAGATTTAGAAAAAATGGTAGATACTTCTGATGAATGGATTGTCTCAAGAACAGGTATTTCTGAGCGACGTATAGTTGATAAAGGAGAAGCAACTGTAGACATGTCTGTAAATGCCATTAATGATTTACTACAGGCAAGGGGCATTTCAGGTGAAGAAATAGAAGTGATTATTGTTGGAACTGTTACTCCAGATATGATGTTTCCATCTTCAGCTGCAATTATTCAACAAAGAATTGGCGCAACAAAAGCATGGGGATTTGATTTATCAGCTGCATGTTCTGGGTTTGTGTTTGCTCTTCAAACTGGTGCATCTTTAATTGAATCTGGGCGATATTCAAAAGTACTTGTTGTTGGAGTCGATACTATGAGTTCTATTCTTGATTATGAAGATAGGAATACATGTATTCTTTTCGGCGATGGTGCGGGTGTTGCACTTTTAGAACCTTCATCTGAATTTGGCTTAATAGACTCAAAACTTAGAATAGATGGTGAAGGTGGTAAATATTTACACATGCAAGGTGGCGGTAGTTTAAACCGTACATCCCATGAAACTGTAGATAAGAAGATGCACTATATTTACCAAGATGGACGAAATGTTTTTAAATACGCTGTTAAAAGCATGGCAGATGTTTCATTTGAAGTTGCTGAACGAAATGGTTTGAAAAATTCAGACATTAATTTATTTATCCCACATCAAGCAAACAAACGCATAATTGATGCAGCAGCAAAACGAATGGGGTTATCTGAGGATCAAGTTTTCATTAATATTGATAAATATGCAAATACAACTGCAGCAACTATACCAATTTGTTTAGCAGAAGCTTATGAAAATGGACAACTTACAAAGGGGGATAATGTAATTATTTCCTCATTTGGAGCCGGATTTACATGGGGTGCATCTTATATTAAATGGGGATTAGATTAATGAAACAATGTTTCTTATTCCCCGGACAAGGGTCACAATTTATTGGAATGGGTAAAGATATTTTTGAGAATAATTCCATTGCAAAATCAATGTATGAAACTGCTGATGATATTCTTGGTTTTCCAATAAGTGATATTTCATTTAATGGACCAGATGAAACATTAAAACAAACTCAGCACACCCAGCCAGCTATTTTTGTTCACAGTGCAATCATTGCTAAACTTTTAAATGAAAATGGACACTACCCCGCTGCTGTAGCTGGGCATAGTTTGGGCGAATTTACAGCACTTGTTTCTGCCGAAGTTCTTTCATTTGAAGATGCTTTGTCAGTTGTGAAAATCCGATCAAAAGAAATGGGAATTGCTGGAGAAACTTCACCGGGTTCAATGGCTGCAATTTTAGGAGCAGATAATGACCAATTATCTGAAATCTGTAACCAAGATGGGATTGTAGTCCCTGCAAATATCAATGCACCAGGTCAAGTGGTAATATCTGGAGAAAATGATGCAATAATGTCGGCAATTAATACTGCAAAATCAATTGGTATTCGTCGAGCATTACCTCTAAAAGTATCGGGTGCTTTTCACTCTCCTTTAATGAAATCTGCAAGAGTTCCTTTATCTAATGCATTAAATTCCGTAAATTTTAACGATGCTACAATACCAGTTTATCAAAATGTATCGGCAAAATCTACAATGGATGCACACCACATTAAAGAGAATATACTGCATCAGCTTGAAAATCCTGTTTTGTGGTCAGAAATTATCTCTCAAATGAATAACGAAGGATATATACAATTTATTGAAGCAGGTCCGGGTAAAGTGTTGCAGGGATTAAATAAGCGAATCATTCCAAAGGCATCAACAACTAGTATTGGTACTATAGAACAAATCGAAAATTATGAAAAATAAAACGGCAATAATTACAGGTGCATCGCGTGGTATCGGAAAATCAATTGCTTTTGAATTAGCTACAAAAGGTGCTAATGTAGTTTTAGTGAGTAGAACTATTGATGCACTTACCGAAGTTGAAATTGATATTAAATCAAAAGGTGGTAATGCAATTAGCGTTGCATGTGATGTTTCCAATTTTGATGAATTCTCACATGTAGTTTCAACTTCAGTTGAATCGTTTGGTTCTGTTGAAATATTGGTAAATAATGCTGGAATTACCAAAGATAATATCATCATGAGAATGAAAGAATCTGATTGGGATGATATTATGGCAATCAATTTAAAAGGGTGTTTTAATGGTATAAAAGCTGTTACTCGCCCGATGATGAAAGCAAGATTTGGAAGAATTATTAATATTACTTCCGTAATTGGTTTAATGGGTAACCAAGGTCAAAGCAATTATGCTGCCTCCAAAGCAGGTATAATTGGACTTACAAAATCCATTGCAAAAGAATTAGGTTCTCGCAATATTACAGCCAATGCAGTTGCCCCTGGGTATATTGCAACAGATATGACAGATGGGCTTGATGAAAATACGAGAAACAATTTAACTGAAATGATTCCACTTGGTCGGCTTGGAACACCTGAAGATGTAGCAAAGTTGGTAAGTTTTTTGGCTTCTGATGATGCACAATATATTACAGGGCAAACCTTCAACGTCGATGGTGGAATGGTAATGCAATAAAAAGGAGAAAGAGATGTCAGAGCATTTTGACAAAGTAAAAGAGATTATTATTGATAAATTGGGTGCTGATGCTTCAAAAATTACTATGGAAGCAAAATTTATTGATGATTTAGGTGCAGATTCATTAGATACTGTAGAGTTAATTATGCAATTTGAAGAAGAATTTTCAATAGAAATTCCTGATGAAGATGCTGAAAGTCTACTGTCTGTTGGTCAAGCAGTTGACTATATTTCTGAAAAATTAGGATAAGTTAATGTCAAAACGAGTTGTTATTACCGGTATGGGGGTTCTATCCCCCATCGGTAACAGCACCCCCCTATTTTGGGATGGTCTTCAATCAGGGAAAAATGGTATTGATAGAATCACCCTATTCGATTCATCTGATTTTTCAGTACATTTAGGCGGAGAGGTAACAATCCAATTGGATGAATTTATTCATCCCAAAGAATTAAATCGAATGGATCGCTACACAGCTTTTGCTATTGTAGCTGCACGCGAGGCAATTAAACAATCAAAACTAGATGATGATTCCATTGATAAAAATCAAGTTGGAGTAATTATTGGTTCTGGAGTCGGTGGAATTAAAACTTTCGAAGACCAACATTCAAGACTTCTTAAAAGCCCTCGAAGAGTGAGTCCATTTTTTATTCCATCCATGATTTCTGATATTGCTTCTGGACATGTTTCCATTGAGTATGGATTTAAGGGACCCAACTATTCAGTTGTCTCTGCATGTGCAACAGGGTCACATTCAATTGGTGATGCATTTAGATTAATAAAATATGGTGATGCAAAAGCAATTGTTTCGGGTGGAGCAGAAGCAAGTATTACACCCATTTCAATAGCAGGTTTTTCCAATATGAAAGCATTGACAAAAAATCCTGATAAAAATACAGCATGCAGACCTTTTGATGCAAACCGAGATGGTTTTGTAATGGGTGAAGGTTCAGGTATTGTTGTGCTCGAGGATTTGAAACATGCACTCGAACGAGGTGCACACATCTTGGCTGAAATTGTTGGCTATGGTGCAACAGCAGATGCATATCATTTAACAACTCCTGCTCCAGGTGGTGAAGGTGCAGTTCGAGCAATGAACCGTGCTATTGAAGATGCTGGAATCAGTTCAAATGAAGTAAACTATATCAATGCACATGGTACTTCTACTCCTTATAATGACAAAAATGAAACAGCTGCAATTCGAACTGTTTTTGGTGAACATGCTGAAAATTTATGTGTAAGCTCTACAAAATCTATGACAGGTCATTTGCTAGGAGCAGCTGGTGCTATTGAATCAATTGCTAGTATAATGGCAATCCAAAATTCTACAATTCCACCAACCATTAATTACTCTGATATTGATGAAAACTGTACCCTTAATTATGTACCAAATGAAGCTATTCAAACAGAAGTAAATTATGCAATGTCAAATACATTTGGATTTGGTGGACATAATGCTGTTTTATTATTCAAAAAATACATATCTTGATTTATTTAAAGAGAATATTTAAAGACCAAAAACACATTACACCTGAAATACGGAAATTTGAAAAAATACTAAACTACCGTTTTAAAAATATTTCTCTTTTAATTACTGCAATAACTCACAGATCAACACAATCTGACCCAGAAAATAACTACGAACGACTAGAATTTTTGGGGGACTCAATTCTTGATTATAGAATTTCAAATTGGCTATATAAAAACAACCCAGTTGCTGATGAAGGCGAACTCACTTTCCGGAGAGCAGCATTAGTTAATAAACATTTCTTAGCAAATATGGGTAACTATTTGAATATTTTAGATATTGTTGTTACAGATAGCGGTGTTCAATTAGAAAATGAAAAAGTGGGTGTTAAAATAATGGCTGATACTTACGAAGCTTTGGTAGGTGCAATATTCCTTGATGGTGGTGTTAAAAAAGCATGTGCATTTATTGACAGAACTTTAATTGTCCACTCAGATGAAGCAAAACACTACAAAAATTACAAAGGTAAACTCATTGAACATTGTCAAAAGAAAAACTTGGGTACTCCACGATTTATTTTGAGTGAATCAGAAGGTCCTGAACACGATAAAATTTTTACAATTCAAGTTAAAATTGGAAAAGATAAAGTCTATACCGGACAAGGCACAAATAAAAAAACTGCTGAACAAAATGCTGCCAAATATGCTATGGAAGATTTTGGAATTTAAATTGTAGCGTTTTGTGAGATTTGACCTAAACTTTCACCTTTACAAATTTTAACACTTTTTACTCAGTTTACACCTTTTGAAGATTCGCATATTTTGCAATGAGTTTTTTTCTCACATTTCCTTGAAAAAGAATGGTATATTTTGCTGAATCACCTTCACCTTCCACAGCTAAAATTGAACCTTTACCAAACATTTTATGATTTATTTCATCTCCAACTGAAATAAAACTTGAGGGTGACTTTGTTTTTTTATGAAATGAATTAGTCGGTTGAAATGTCCTTTTGGGAACATATTTATCAAACACTTTTTCAGTCGATTCTATCAGTTTTTCAGGAATTTCATTTATAAATCGTGAAACCAATGTTGGTATAGGTGGTCCGCCAAATCGCCTTCGATTATTTGCATATGATAGAAACACCTTTTTCTCTGCACGCGTTACAGCAACATAAAAAAGTCGACGCTCCTCATCCATTTCTCGTTCTTCCACTAGACTACCACCAAGTGGAAACAAGCCATCTTCCAAACCACATACCAATACAACAGGAAATTCAAGCCCTTTAGAACTATGAATTGTCATCATAGATACTGCTGAATCACCTTCATTCCACCTATCGATATCTGTTAACAAAGATACCTCTTCTAAAAAGTCTCTTAAATTTGAATCATCCTTATTCTCCACAAATTCAGTGATACTTGTAACCAACTCTTCAATATTATTCCATCGTTCATCTGCTTCAGGAGTACTTAAATTTTCATAGTAACCATGAAGTTCAGTGGAATCAATAATTTCAGTACAAATTTCGTAGGCATTTCGCATTTCCATCATATCATGGATTCGCTTCATCATACCACGGAAGGATGCCAAACTCGATTTTTGTTTTGGTCCGATTTGTAGTTTATCTAAATGTTCAAGAGATTCAAAAAGCGATAGGTTGTGGTCTTGTGCAAAATCTTTCAATTTTTGGATAGTAGTATTCCCAAGCCCCCTAGCTGGAAAATTAATGACTCGCTCAAAGCTAATTGAATCATTCGGATTGACCAATAATTTCAAATATGCCAATACATCTTTTATTTCTTTTCGTTCATAAAATTTGACCCCACCTATTATTTGATATGGAACACCTTGACGTCGAAATTCATCCTCAATTACACGACTTTGTGCATTGGTGCGATACAAAATAACGATATCATTAAAAGTATTTTTCTGAAGTGGATATTCTTTTTGAATTACTTTTAATATTTGTTTCGCTTCATCTCGTTCATCAAAACAATCGATGATTTTTACAGGGTCACCCGAATCATTTTCTGTCCATAATTTCTTTTCTGCACGTGATTTATTATTAGAAACAACCGCCCATGCAGAATCCAAAATAGTTTGAGTTGAGCGATAATTTTGTTCCAATTTAATCACTGTTGAATCCCCAAAGTGCTTTTCGAACTCAAGGATATTTTTGATATCTGCACCTCTCCAACCATAAATTGATTGATCATCATCACCCACCACGCAAATATCCCTATGTTCTTTACTGATTGAATAGACAAGCTCGAATTGAGGTTTATTTGTATCTTGGTATTCATCTACTAGCACGTACTTATACTGGTTTTGGTATTGTTGTAATTTTTCAGGAAATTCTTTAAAAAGTTCTATTGGTTTTAATAGTAAATCATCAAAGTCAAGAGCGTTATTTGTTTTGAGTAATGTTTGATACCTTAAGTAGATATCGCTTAATTTTTCATCCATAAACCCATCAGCAAACTCTTTGAGTTGATTGGGTGAAATCATTTGATTTTTTATACCACTAATTTTGGATTGAAATGATTTTGGATCAAATTGTTTTGGGTCTAAATTCAATTCTTTCACAACTTGTTTAACAAGTGATTTTGAATCTGTTGAATCATAAATTCCAAAGTCTCGTGTGTAACCCAAAAGTGGAATATCCCTTCTCAACATTCGTGCTGAAATAGAATGAAATGTCCCCACACTCATTTTACTTGCATCTGTAGATAATAATTGTTGAACACGCTCTTTCATTTCACCTGCTGCCTTGTTTGTAAATGTAACAGCAAGAATATTTTCGGGTGCTAAACCAATTTCTTCAATGAGATATGCAATTTTATGGGTTAATACTCTAGTTTTTCCGCTCCCAGCACCTGCAAAAATTAAAATGGGACCTCCAATTGTTTCTACAGCTTTGCGTTGTTTTGGGTTCAATGTTTCAAGATTCACTATCCTTTTCTCTTCTTTCGCTTAGCTCTATTATGCTCATCATTCGTTTTAGTAAAAATATGTCTTCCTTTCCCATCAGCAACAAAATAAAAGTATTGTGATTGCTTGGGTTTAACTGCTGCTTTCAACGCAGAAATTCCTGGATTGTTAATAGGTCCGGGTGGTAATCCTTTATATTTATAGGTATTATATGGACTATCAATTTTTAAATCTTTGTGAAATAGTCGCCTGTTTTTCCCGGGTATTATATATTGAATTGTGGGATCAGCTTGTAATTTCATATTTTTTCTTAATCTATTATGGTACACAGATGAAATTGTACTCATCTCATCATCGAACACAGCTTCCCCTTGTATAATTGATGCCATTGTAACTGCTTCCAAAGGTGAAAATTGAATAGATTTTGCATCATCACGAATGTTAGCATTATAATTATGCATAAATTGATTAAATAGAATTTGAATAATTTCCTCTTCAGTATATGTAGTTAGAAAAATATACGTATCTGGAAACAAAAAACCCTCGAGTGATGGTGCATCAATTCCGAGTGAATGAACAAAATTATAATCGTGACATAAACTAATAAACTTAAACAGATTGATATTTAGCTTTAGTTTTAACTCATCTGCAATTTGCTCAAGTGTCCACCCTTCTAACAGTGTAATTTTCACCCTATGTTTATTTGGGGTAGTAATTAACTTAATCAAATTTTGCATTTCAGAAATGCCTTTAAATGTGTACCGTCCGGGAATAATATTTTTGTCATTAAATGTGATTTGCATTGCTACTTTAAACACAGTTTTATTTGAAATACATGTACTATTTTTTAGAATTTCAGCAACTTCAACAACAGATGCACCTTTAGGAATTGTTACAACTGAAGATGGATTATCGCAATCAATATCCCATGATAAAATAATGGTATAAAAAGAAGTTATTCCAATTATACAGATCAGTAAAAATAATAATACACCTTTAATGAGTATTGGTTTTGTTTTTTGCCCTTCTGACATAGTGCAAAAGTTATTAGGTATTCTATTTCATTATCAATAATTAGATTTTATTTTTAATTTTAAGAATTATACTTGCATTAGGTAATTTTATGCCTGTAATTTTCGTGCCTTGTGAGTAGTCAGTTTAAGAAAAATAAACACTTGTTTGATTCTTGGTCTTTCGGGAAAACAAACTACTTGCTTTTTGGAATAGGACTCGCAGTTATTGCTTTGGGATATGTGTTAATGGCAACAGGTGAAACTACAAGTTTTCAGTCTGTTAAGTTATCACCAATAATACTTTTTATAGGATATTGTGTAATAATTCCAGCTGCAATTTTAGTAAAGTCCAAAGACCAATAAATTAATATTGGGGTGGTAGTTCAACTTGGTTAGAGCACCGGCCTGTCACGCCGGAAGTTGCGGGTTCGATTCCCGTCCATCCCGCTCTCTTAAAGCCCTTAACTTACTTGATAGTTAGGGGTTTTTTAATACCCTGAACGCATAGTACATTATGTTAAAACTGACCTGTGGCCTGCCCCCATAGTTTAGACCACTTTCTGAGTTAGTATTGTATTTATTTATGTTATTCATTTGTTTAATTACGAAAATTTTATCTAATTGTTCTGTTTAAAGATAGCTAACCTCGGGTGCAGGTAAATAAACAAATACAATCAATTAAAATTCACATTAAATAAAACAAAAGGGCAAACATTTACGTTCGCCCTTTTGTTTATCATTTCATTAATCTAAAGAATTATTTTAGTAACATCACTTTCTGCATTAGAGATGTATATTCTGTTTGTAACTGTACAAAATAAATTCCACTAGAGTGGTTGGTTGCATTCCAATTAACCTCATGGGAACCAACCTCCACATTCCCATCAACTAATGTTTCTATTAATTGACCATTAATGTTAAATATTTGTAGAGACACAAAATTTTGTGTCTCTACTGCAAATTTAATAGTAGTTACTGGATTAAATGGATTCGGATACACTGAATTGAGTGTAATTTCGCTTGGTAGAGAATTAGATTCATCTGAAAGGGTTGTTACAAATAAAATACCATCATTTTCCCAAGTAGGAATATTACCAAACAAATCAATCACTTCACCTGTTGAATATTTCATTAACCTAAAATGTGGAGAACTACTATTATCACAATATCCTGTTGAGTAGAATTGATTATCATCACCCATTGCAGGGATATCTGTCATTGAACCTGTCCACTCTCTTGCACCAATAATCACATCGTCATTATATGCAATAACCCAATCACCATCTTCAGCAATGTTAATATTTTCAATCATATAGAATGCTCGTTTAGACGACTGAATATATTCAAATTCTTCTGGAATTTGGTTTGTTGAAACTAAATCAAATCGAGATAAATTTGGTTCATTATAACTAAATGAAACATCTTGATCTGTTTTAAACCAATATCCTTTGCCCGATTCAAAATGTGTCAAACTTCCAACCCAATCTCCATCTACTTGAATAGCCATTTGATCCTCGCTCATTATTCCATAAATATGTTCTTGAGCATTGCTTGGTAGTGCATCTTCAATTGTGTTTGCTACATTAAATGGATAAGATAGTAAATTTGCACCATAGTGTAATGCATATTCGCCCGGATCAGTTGGATAACCTTCAATACTAAATAATTCATCATTGTTAAGTATCATCCAATATCCAGACCATTGATCAACCATTGTTAAACTTCCAATCCATATCCCATTATCTGTGAATTGAGCAGCATTACTCTCACCATTTACACTATACAAATTACCAGCAATTGGTTCCATTAAATTGATAATCGATGCATTTTCTGGAAGCACATTAAAACTAACCAAATTTGCTCCCATATTGAGAGATAAATCTAAAGTGTAGGTATATTCACAACACCCATCACAAGACACAATCGCTTCAGGGTCATAGTTAATAGCTTCTGGATCAGTACAACCAGTACATGTTGCATTGTCACCTTCGCAGACTCCACAATCATCTAGTTCTGCTGAACCACCCCAGTCACCGTTACAGTCTTGAACACAATCGTTTGATGGATCATCATCACAAGTTCCACATTCATCTATATAACCAGAACCGAAACATTCTCCACACTCATCCATGTCAGCATTTCCACCTTCACAGACTCCACAATCATCTAGTTCTGCTGAACCACCTAATTCGCCAAAACAATCTGGATATACATTAAGAGTTTCTGCCATATACTGTGTATTTTCAGACCAAGGGAAATTCTCTGATGCAACTGCATTATAAAATTCATTTTCAGAGGCATCATATATCATAAATGTTGGAAATTCACCTTCATTCATATACCCGTCAGAATATACTTCACCATCATCACCCATTACAGGGACTTCACAAACATTGCCTTCACATTCAGATGTATCCCATTTACGTGATCCAACACAAATATCACCATTAAATGCACCTACCCAATCATCACCTGAAAGTGGAGTTCCATCAACACTGGCAATATTAAAAAAGTAAAATGCTTGTAAACTTGATTGTGTATATTGAAACAACTCAGGTGGTGTATCTTCTTCAAAAATACATGATCCATCATCAATAGTTGCTTCATCATCAAAGTTAATTGCATCAGCGTCAGTACATCCAAAACAGTCATTTTCACCGAAACATACACCACATTCGTCTATGTTGGCATTACCACCATCACACACACCGCAATCATCTAATTCTAAACTTCCACCACATTCACCACTGCAATCAATATCAACAATACAATTCCCATCACAATCATAATTTTCTTCAGGATATTCACAGCAATTATCACATTCTAATGTTGCAGTTTCATCATAGTTACATGCTTCAGTATCAATGCAACCTGAAGAAACAAAATCACTTTC
Source organism: uncultured bacterium (assembly GCA_964400495.1). Lineage (GTDB taxonomy): Bacteria > Fidelibacterota > Marinisomatia > SCGC-AAA003-L08 > D37C17 > CAYNTS01. Next base: position 14,911 of record CAYNTS010000045.1, read on the forward strand.
ACCAGTTAACTCAAATGGAGCAAATCCATTTCCAATTGTCATATCTGATACAAATTCTAAGGTTTCATTTAGGTCTATAATTTCACTTCCGTTAAAATATTTGAAGTTAAATATTTCGCCACTTGTTGCATTTGAATAAGTCATAATTGGAAAATAATAGTTACCTGCTGGTGGGAAAAATATTGCTTCCTGTACACCTCGGACTTCATCATTATAAAATGCAGCAAGTGTACCATGAGACATAACTACATCATCAATAATTACATGTGCAGTCAAAGAACCATTAAATTCATACGCATAGGGATTTACTACCCAATCTGAAATATCATCACCACCACCGAAATAATCAGATCCATGTAATTCAAATGCCTCAAATCCATTTCCAACTGTCATATCTGATATAAACTCATGTGAACCATCAAGTTCAAACACATTTTGTGCAGAATCAACATATTTGAATGTAAGTATTTCACCTTCTGTCACATTACTATATGTCATAGTTGGGAAATAATAATCAGCAGCAGGTGGGAAGTATAAAACTTCTTGTTCACCACGACATTCTTCACCAACAAATGCTAATAATGTTCCTTCTGAAACTTGTTCTCCATCAATTAACACATGCGCTGTAATTGAACCATTAAACTCATACGCATATGGATTTACATCACATTCCTGTGCAAAAATAAATTGTGTAGTTAATAATACTACAATTGATAAAACAAAATGAATTCGTTTCATATCCTCTCCAATTCTGACCTTTTTAGTCTGATAACTATCGGGATTCATTTAATCTATTTATCAAACAAACCCCAATAATTGTGATTATTTTACTTAACTAGTACTACTTTTGTTGTTTTTGCTTCACTACTAGTTTCTAGGGTAATCATATAAATTCCACTAGAGGTATTAGATGCATCCCATTGTACATCATACGTACCTTTATTAGAAAATCCACTAACTAGAGTTTCAACAATTCTACCTTGCATATCATACACAGTCAAAGAAACATCCATATCTTCTGGGATTGAAAATGATACCTGTGTAGATGGGTTAAATGGGTTTGGATATGCTGAAGACAATGTAACTACCGAAGGAATTGACATATCTTCCGTTGTCAATATATCCACCATAGAAATTCCATTGTTTTCCCACGATGATACATTACCAAATAGATTTATCATTTCACCATTTGACTTTAATAATGCAAATTCTGGTGTTTCACCTAATTCACAATACCCAATTGAGTATTCTTCATTATCAAATCCCATGACTGGAATATCAACTTTCTCACCACTCCATTCACGAGCACCAACAACCATATTATTATTCAGTGCAATTACCCAGTCACCATGTTCAGCACCAACTATGTCTGAAACAAAGTAAAATGCTTGTTGAGTTGAGCTGATATATTCATATCCAACAGGTAGTTGAATTTCAGCCACTGGTCTTCTAGATAAATCAGAAGGTGCAATGAAACTAAATGCAATATCTGACACACCCTCATTTAATATAAACCAGTATCCATTTGTACCAGATAATTCACTTAATGCACCTTGCCAACCTTCATCTTGGAAGTTATATGCAATTGCACCATCAGAAATAATTGCTAACAAATTATCCTGCACTTCTTGAGGTATTGTTTCTTCAATCAAACTCGTTCCTTGAAAAGGATATGAAATTAAATTTGCAATTCCATCAAGAACATAAACCGTGTTAGGATCTGCTGGATAACCATCAACTTCAATAGAATTATCAGCTGACATTTTAATCCAATATCCATCTCTAGATTCAAGCGAAGTTAACGAACCTAACCAAGTATTATTATAAAAACTGGCTGAAGTTGTTTCTGCTAAAATACCAATGATGCTGTTTTCAACTTCACTCATCATACTTTGCACAGAATTATCCTCTGGGAGTGCAAAGAAACTAATTAAGTTAGCACCATAATCGAGAGTAATATCATATAAAATTGTATATTCACAACAATCATCACATGCAATAGTTGCTGTAATATTATAGTTTAGAGCTGTTTCATCCATACAACCTGTACATGAAGAATCATCTCCATCACACACACCACAATTATCTATAAAATTAGATTCACAATATATGGAATCATCAGAATCAGTACATTCTTCTAACCAACCATCTTCTAAATCAACATCACAAATATCTTGTTCGGTTAGTGGGTTTCCAAAGCCATCAAAATCTGCATCAAAACAGACGGTAATAATATCAGCCGTTCCACCCCATTCACCCGTACAATCTTGAACACAATCATTATCTATGATATTATCACAAGTTCCACAATTATCAATGTATGCATCACCATCACAAATTCCTGCACAATCATGTTCATTTGAATAACATTCATCATCCTCATCTGAACAATCTTCTACAAAACCCTCTGGTACATCAGCACTACAAAATTCTTGTGATATTAAACCATTTCCTAAACTATCTTCATCGGAATCTAAACAGTATGTTAAAATTTGTGCATCACCGTCACATACTCCAGCACAATCGTGAATATTTGAGT
>CAYNTS010000046.1:0-17249 GCA_964400495.1 uncultured bacterium
GTTTATCTACAACCTACATTGAAAAAAGTATCGTTAAGTGTGAAGAACCATTTTTTTATTTGTAGCAATTAATACTATATGATATGACAATTTATAATATTTGTTTTTGTACGGGTGTATTTATATTTTGTGTTTTGTGGGATGAAACTAAACCAATGTTACATTCTCTGCTTCATCACCACGTTGTCCCTGAAAGACATCAAATTTTACTTGAGCACCCACTTTTAACTTTTGACCTTTTCGAACATTACTTATATTGATGAAATAATCAAACCCATCTTCATCCTCAATAAATCCCCAACCTTTACTTTCATCATAATTTTTTACAATACCAGTAATCATTTACTCATCCTCCTTATTGGAAAATTTAAATCCTATATCTTTCTCAAATTCACTAGGGAAATCGTATCCTTCTCTATCTGGATAATGCATAATAGTATTTATATGATCCCAAGGAATAAGAAAATTAGCAGGGATTTGTTCGGTACTTTGGTTTGCTACGGGTAGAGGCTTTCCTTTTTCATCTTCTGCATGGGTTAAAAATAAACCGGGGTGCTCAACCCATAATCCCAAATGGTCATGACCTCTTATCAAAAAATGACCTGCTTTAACTTGTATTCCGACATCAGTCAAGCGAGTTTTATCTACAAAAGACAAAAACACAATATCGCCAATAATTTCTTCAACATTAAACATGATTATTCTCCATTTTCTGGATATAAAGTTATTTTAGAATATCTATATTTAGAAAAATGTTTCTTTGCTAATTTTCGTGCAATTTTAGGAGTATTTGATTTTATTCTATCATTACGGGTTAAGATATCATTTGGATGAAGGTCATGTTTTATACAACTCACTATTGAGCGTAACCAATATTTATTTATTTCCAAATTGATTTCACGTTGATTCAAATCTTTTTCTATTATATTTTGCACCTCTTCTTGAGTTGGACCTTCTTTTTTGAATGTTTTGATAGCAGCAAAGATTGCATCTGTCATTGCATCAACATTATCTGGAGAGCTACCAAATGAAATTGTGATTGTTGCATACTCATCCCCTGGAGATAAACTATATGGCCAAACACTAACTCCGTATGTTGCACTCATATCTTCACGTAACAATTTGCGTAAACGTACTTTTAGAATTTCTGTCATAGCTTGTATTTGATATTGTGTGTCAAAATCGAATTTACCTGCTTTGTAAAATGTGATTTTTGTCTTACTCTTTTCCTCAGATCCCATGTAGATATTTTCATTTTTAGGGAAAAATGGGAAAGTAAAATTAATATCCTTAATTTTGTTAATATCAGAATGTTGCTGCGTAATACTACCTAAATATTTTTCTGCATATTCTTTTAGTTTTTCAATATTCACGTTTCCAACAATCACTACTTTAAAATTGGATGGATTTCCAAATAATTGTTCGTAAATCTCAAATGCCTTTTTATGCGATATTACATCCAACAATTCTGCTGTAAGTGGTTGCTTGGCATAATGATTAGAATAATTAATTTTATCTACTAAATCTCTCCATTGAGATTCTGGGTCATTCTTTCTGTTTTCAAAAAACCCTCTATATCTATTTACCATGCTTTGAAACTGTTCATAATCATTATTGGGTTGCGTAAAATATAAATACATCAATTGGAATGCAATTTCTAAATCTTTTGGAGTTGAACTTGCATTTATTCCATGGAAATATTGTTGAATATACGAACTTACAGAAACTTCTTTTCCTGCTAATAATTTTTCTAATTGCGTCGATGTAAAACCGCCTACACCAGAATAGTTGACAATATCACTAGCAAACATACCCGACTGATAATACGTCTTAGGAGTTAATGAGTTACCTCCTTCAGCAAACATATTGATCAATATTTCATCATTCTTAAAATTTGTAGATTTCACATTTAATTCAATCCCATTGGACAATGTAAACGTAACCATTCCAAGGTCTTCATTTGATGATTCAGATGTAATTGTTCCTCTTTTGGCAATATTTGCAATAAGTGGTTTGTCTAATGTATCGTCAACATACGGTTCCATTACAGTTTCAGATGTTTGTTTAACAATATCTAGAATTTCATTTTCAGAAGGCACACGAATTTCTTCACCTTCTGGAGAGGAAACTTGAATCACTTTACTTATATCTTTAAAATATTCATCTGATAATTCGTTTAACTCATTTAATTGAATTGTCTGTAAAAGGTCTAATGAAGTATTATATTCCCATTCAATTCCTGGTGAAGGTTCATCATCCAAAAAATAATCAATTAACCCATTCACTAATCGTTTACTTTCGGTTTTATCTCTTTCATTGAATTGTTTTTCATACGAAGATAAAGTTCTATCAATAGCTCTATTGAGTTCTTGTTGTACAAAACCATGTTGTTTTAGTCGTTCAACTTCTGAAAGAGCTGAGGTTAATCCACGCTCTAATTTATTATTAGCAGTGTACACGCCTACAGTTGTCATTTCTTTAGTTTGCACAAAAGAGCCCATCCATGAATATGCTTGTACAAATGGTGCGTCATTTTGATGAATAATTTCATCAAAACGTTGATTTAACATATCAAAATATAAATGCTGAATTAAAGATTGTCTATAATCAAGCATAGTTTTCATATTTGAGATATCGTGTTTATATGTAATTGTTGCTGAAGTTAATCTTGCCTCGGGGTCAGATGAAATTACAACTCGAGTTTCATCATGGCTAGGTACATCATACATTTGTGGTTCAATTTCATTTTCATTGCTGATTCGTCCAAAATATGTGTGAATATATTCCTCAACCTGATCAACATCAAAATCACCTACAGCAATAAACGACATTAAATCAGGTCGATACCAAGTGTTGTAAAAATCACGCACTCTTTTATGTGAAATATTTTCAATTATATCAATTTTTCCAATTGGTAAACGGTTTGCATATTTAGACCCATCAAATAAAACAGGAAATTGCTCATTAAATACACGTGCACTTGCACCTTGACGAAGTCTCCACTCTTCTATGACCACACCACGTTCTTTGTCAATTTCTTCATCATCAAACGAAACATACCCAGCCCATTCACTTAATATTTCAATTCCAGATGTAAATTTAATAGAGTCATCAGTTGGAATTTGCAACATGTACACTGTTCTGTCAAATGCAGTATAAGCATTCAAATCTGGTCCAAAAGCCATACCAATAGATTCTAGATAATCTACTAAATCATTTTTAGGATATTTTTCAGTACCATTAAAACACATGTGTTCAACTAAATGAGCAATGCCCTGTTGGTCATCGTCTTCATCAACAGAACCAATATCAACTGCTAAGCGCAATTCTGCTCTATTTTCAGGTTTAGTATTGTGCTTGATATAGTAAGTAAATCCGTTATCTAACATTCCCGCACGAACAGAATTGTCAAAAGGGATAGCATCTTCTAGATCAATCTGTCCAAATAATACCCAAGAGATTAAAATTAAGATAATCAGTTTTTTTGTATGAAATAAAAACACAATAATACTCCTTTTTATACAGAAAAAGGGGATTACTCCCCTTCTTCACAATATGCTATACTTTAAATTTACTTTTTCTTTTCAGGATGTTCAGTATCAACTTTTACTTTTAGATTGTCAAAATCATCACGCATAGTACTAATATCATTTTTAATATTACGTAAGTCTCTATCTGTTTTACGTTTATAAGAATCAAATGCATCACTAACATTTCTAACGTCATCCTTTACACGATCAATTTTTGAAATCAATACTTCCTCTAATTGGTCGATTGAAAATTTAATTTCTTCAAAAACTAAATTAATAGAATCTATTTTTTCAGCGTACGCTTTATAATGTGCTTGTGTTTCTTCTTGTAATGTTTGAACATGTTTAGAAGTACCAATCCACTTTTTTTCTAGACGATTATAAACTTCAATAGTTGAATTTACATCACCCGATAATTCTTCATCACTTTGATGCAGGCTTGTCATAGTATCTATTCGTTGTTGATCTATAACCAACCAATAATACCCACCTGCTACAATTATTAAAAATGTTATAATTCCAATTACTCTTTGCATAGTTATCCTTTATTACTTTGTTCAATAGTTTCTAATTTTTGTTCCCACTCTGAAACAGTTTCATTTGGTTTATTCAATGATGTTGTTTTATTTGAGCGAATCATTTTAAGCATATTCTGACGATCTTCTTCTCTATTTTTTAACTGGTCAAACATGGAACTCATTTCGGTATTGAATTCATTAATTGTAACCTCTATTCTTGTCATGAGCTCATCCATGAAAACACTGCCGTATGTATTATTAATATTATCAAGCAAATCACTAAACGTAACACTTAAATTTGTTTTCTTGTCATTTTTATTTTTTAAATCAATTTCCAATAATTTCACCAGTTTTGTATAAATAATCCTAAAATCGACTGTGGTAAATTTTTAACATTTTATCCTAAGTTGCAAAGGTTAATTTATTATTTTCTCCATTTGTTTGTCATTTTCATTCTCATGTTTAGGTTCAAAATGTTTAAGTAACTCATGGCTATTTGTCATTACAAAATAAATAAGTGCACATAGTGCTATTGCATGTAAAATATATCCAACACCAACAACAATACCAATAATACTTGCAAAAAGATACATTAATCTTCCTTCGAAAGACATGTCTTTAGTTAAAGAATTTACGATAACTAACACCGCCAATGTAGTTAGTCCAAATCCATATCCAACTGCAACATCTGGAAGTTGATTTGCAACAGAAATAACTGATGTGGATAAAATTCCTATCAGAGATGCAAATATTGCTGAAGCCTCATTACGTTCTTCTTTGGGTTTTATATAGCTAATTGCTCCGCTAATAATAGCAGAGAAAATTAGTTTAAATGCGAAAGAAATAAATCCAAACATAGTGTTAATTTAACTAGGAAATTACCTTAAATCTTAACTTAAATTTCATGATGTTGATTAAAGAAACCAATGGAGTACCCAAAATTTGGTCATCAGGTACAAATCCCCAATATCGAGAATCATAACTAGCATCTCGATTATCCCCCATAAAAAAGTAATAATCATGATTAAGTGTGTATGTTTTCAAATCTTTTACAAACTGTCCATTTATCTTTAAATTTTCATAAATCACCTGATTATCAGATGCTTTAAAAGTAAATTCCCATGGATTATAAACATTATTATCACGATTTTCTTTAATTAATTCCATCACAAACTCACGTCGGTCTTGTTGTTCCTTAATTTGCATAGAATTTCCTGTGCTAAAGAAATTTAATATTTTATATTTCAAAAATCCATGTGTTCGTCCCACTTCCTGCGGGTCAATTACAGTAAACTCTTTATCACCTAACGTCACCGTATTACCTTCTTGAGTTAATAATGTGATTGTGGACATCCAATCACCTATATTTGAAAAATCAATTACCATTCCTTTAAAAGGGACAATAAATTCAGAAATATTATCTCTATTTCCACTAAACGTAGGATATAGTTTCTCAACTCTATCTGTATCAAAAATATTACCTTTAATATACTTTCCTTCTTGAGGAAAATTCATTTTAGTATTATTTATAAAAATATCTGCATGGTCAATTCGTAATGTATCTCCTGCGGTGCCTATGCATCGTTTTACATATTTTTGAAACGGATCTCGAGGAAATTCAAATATTGTAACATCACCTGATTCAACATTTTTAAATTCTGGTAATCTAAACCATGGAATGTCAAATCCAATTCGTGAGTATGGCAATCCAACCCAAGTTGGTGTACGCATACCATATATGAATTTATTTCCAATGAGCATATCTCCCGTCAAAATAGTATTCTCCATTGAACCCGTTGGAACTACATACACTTCAACCAGCGTTGCTTTAACAGTAAACGCCACAACCACTAAAATAAATAAAACTTTTAATTCTTTGAGAAATTTTCGTTGTTTTTCTGTAATCAAAACTATCCCTTTATTTAATATCCTTTAGCAACAGCACCACGCCGACTATCACCACTACCATACAACAAACCAGTTTTTGCATTAAACTGAATACAATTCGCTTCTCCAATCGAAGACCTTGGTTTTAATTGATGCCCTTTTTCTGTTAATATATTTAAAGTCTCTTGTGAAAAGCCAATTGGTTCTATTTGAATTGCATCAGGGAACCATTGATGATGAAATCTAGGTTGCTCTACAGCATCTTCAACATTCATTCCAAAATCAATAACATTTGAAATAACTTGTGCAACAGTGGTAATAATAGTTGATCCGCCTGGAGAACCTACAACTAAAAATAAATCCTTATTCACATCTTCAACAATAGTTGGAGTCATTGAACTTAACATCCTCTTATTGGGTTCAATTGCATTTGCTGTATTCCCGATAAGTCCATATTTATTCGGTGTACCCGGTTTAGATGAAAAATCATCCATTTCATTATTGAGGAGAAATCCAGCTCCATCTACGACAATACCATTACCGAACCAACCGTTAATTGTGGTAGTTACACTCACTGCATTCCCCCATTTATCGACTACAGAATAATGTGTTGTTTCTTCTGATTCTGGATAAAAGAAGGGAATATCACCATGTGTAATATCCATACTATTTGAAGCAACATCAGTATTTATAGTTTTCCATCGTTCATTTGCATATTCTTGAGAGGTCATTTCATCAATTGGAACAGGTACAAAATCAATATCACCTAAAAATTCTGCTCTGTCTGCATATACTCGTCTTTCAATTTCGGACATTAAATGAATATGGTCAGCACTATGAAAAGGGATTTGTGTAAAATCTACATTTTCCAATTGATTTAAAATTCCAGCAATTGTAACTCCTCCAGAAGAAGCAGGAGGCATTGAATAAATAGCAAACCCTCTATAATCAAACTCAATAGGTTGTCGTTCAATAGCAGAGTATTTAGCTAAATCCTCTTTAGTAATTAAACCATTGGTTCGTTGCATACAATCAATAATCATATCTGCAGTTTTTCCTGTATAGAAATCATCAGGACCTTTGTAGGCTATGCGTCTAAGTGTTTTTGCAAGATTTCGTTGTTTGAAATTATCACCAATTTGAAATGGTGTTTCTTGTGTGAATATTTTTCGCGTTTCTTCATCTTGAGATAAGTACTGTTTATAATATGGTGCGTTCAAATAGCTAACATTTAAGAATTCTAACTCAAAACCATATTGAGCAAGTTTAACGGAGGGCATAACCAATTGGTTCCACGAGGTTTTTCCATATTTTTTGTGTACTAAACCAAACCCAGCAACTGAACCTGGTACTCCTGTTGCCCATGATGTACTCCAACTTTTATTTGGAATTACATTTAAACTATCATCTAAAAACATATTGTGGGTTGCTGAAGCAGGAGCAGCTTCTCTGAAATCAATTGTGGTTACTGTACCATCTGCTAACCTGATAACCATAAATCCACCACCGCCAATATTCCCAGCACCAGGGTGTACAACTGCTAAAGCAAAACCAACTGCAATAGATGCATCAATTGCAGTTCCACCTTTCTTGAGAACATCGAGGCCAATTTCACTTGCGTACTTATTGGATGAAACAACCATTCCATTTGATCCAATAACATCTGGAATTCGTGGAAAAACAAACTGACAAACAATAATGATTGCCAATATATAAATTTTAAACATTTTGAACATCTTTTCTATAATATTCCTTTATAAACTAAGTACTAATACTACAATTATGAACAGACGTAAACCAATTACGAAAAGATGAATTTGAGACACTTGTACAGATCTTGTTTACACTATTGTAATTTGTGAGTAATTTTTACGAGTTCCCAATTAATACAAATTAGTTTCTCTCCAGTGGCACATAATTTCAGCTATTTTGGATTATATTGACTGTCAATACACAATCGACGTAGTCAAAGGATTCCAAATATACATACAAGTTCAAGTTTAAAAAGTATCAATACCTATAATCAAAGGCTTCTGTAAATCCCAAATCTGTAAACAAGGTCTATGATATAACACTCTTTTAAACTTTTAACTAGTACCCTGAAAGCCCTGCCTTAATAATATTAATTTGAGGTTGTCCATTTCCTATGATTACTTCAGCAACATCAAAACGAATTTCACAATCTAATTCATATTTATCTAAATAAACCTGAGCAGTTTGCATAATTTTATCTTGTTTTTTCTCATCAATTTTACTCCTTGGTTCATTATCCCATTTCGATTGTGCAAGTTGAGTTTTAACTTCAGTAAATACAATGGTATCATTTTCTGTATGAATAATATCAACTTCCCCAACTTTAGGAACAGTAAAGTTCATTTCGTTAATGTGTTCTCCGCTATTGATTAATTTTGTTGCAGTTAATTGTTCACCTAATTTTCCTAGTAAGTTTGAGTCTTTGAAATGTTTGAATGTGGGTAAATATTCCGAAACTGGTCTAAACGATTTACGATGAATAGGTGTTGCGTAATTCTCTTTTATGGCTTGTATATGTTGTTTAGTTCCATATCCTTTATGTCCCGCAAAACCATATTCTGGAAATACAATATCATAGGATTTCATTAATCTATCTCGTGTTACTTTTGCAATGATTGAGGCTGAAGCAATAGACAATGATAGTGAATCACCTTTAATAATATTTTCTTGTTCAAATTGAGATAATTTCAAATGCGGACCATCTATTAATAAAATTTCTGGTTTTAATGTTAGTGAACCTACTGCTTTTTTCATAGCAAGTTCAGTAGCTTTTAAAATATTTAGTGAGTCTATCTCTTTAGGGTGAACAATTCCCACTCCAACAGAAGTGGCTTTCAGCAATATTTCATCAAATAATCGTTCACGTTTTTTTTCTGTGAGTTTTTTGGAATCTTGCACCTCAGGAAGTTCAATATTTTGAGGTAACACAACAGCTGAAGCAACCACAGGACCTGCTAGTGGACCACGTCCAGCTTCATCGAGACCTGCAATTTGAGATATCCCTGATTCCCAGTATTTTTGTTCATATTTCAACATAGACATAATGTATAATATAAAAATAATTATAATCTCAATTTGAATTTATTTACTAAATTTACTTACTTGTTAGGGGTGCTAATTATAGTAAGATAATTGGCTGAGATAATACCCTTATACCTGATCTAGATAATACTAGCGGAGGAAATCAAAATGTTTAATAAACATTCCTTAGTGCGATTTTTCATATTCATCGCAATTTTAATTCCAACCACTATTTTTTCATCAGAAATAATCATACATGGAAAAATAGTTGATTCAAACAATAACCCAATCCATAAAGCCAACATTTACTCAATAAATGTAGGAACTGAAAGTGATGAGGACGGATCTTTCTTGTTAACTTTTGAGGGAAATCAAGTAATCACAATTAGTCATATTGGATTTAGTACGGTCTCATTTTTAAGTGATGATGTGCCATTCCCTGTCATATTAAATTCAACTTTTATCAACGGTAAAGAGATTGTTGTAAACGCAGGATTAAAATCTCAAACATTGCAAAACACACCTGCATCCATTTCATTAATTAACAACAGTGAACTGAGACGGAAATCTGACAGCCATTTTCAACATATAATTGATAATATTCCAAACTTGAATTATGCAAGTGGGACTTCTAGACCACGATATTTTCAAATACGAGGAATAGGTGAGCGAAGTCAGTATGTAGGCGAAGGTGCCCCTAATTATTCTGTCGGTTTCATGGTAGATGGAATTGATTTTAGTGGTATTGGAATGACCGGAATGTTATTTGATACTGAACAAGTAGAAGTGTTCAAGGGACCTCAATCGTCTATTTATGGACCAAATGCAATGGCTGGATTGATTAATATTTCAACAGCTAACCCTACTTTTTTTGAAACAGGTCAAGCTCTTTTAAGTTTGGGAGTAGATAATCAAAAAACTATGGGTTTTGCAGTAGGAGCACCTATTTTACACAATGTTGCATTTCGATTAGCATGGCAGAAACATACTCAAGATGGATTTAGAGATAATGTTTATAGAAATATTTCAAACTCAAATAAAAAGGATGAACTATTTCTAAGAACAAAATTAAACTGGTTAGTATCGAAGGATATTAATATTCAGTTTTTACACTTTAATGCAAGTTTAAATAATGGATATGATGCGTGGGCTGTTGACAATAATGAAGATTTCATCACCTATTCTGATGAACAAGGAATGGACTCACAAACTTCAATAGCGAATTCAATTAAAATAAATTATAATTCAAATGGTGTTAGTGCTCTTTATCAGTTAACTAAATCAAACAATGAAATGGAACATAGTTATGATGGTGATTGGGCAAACAATGATTATTGGCTATTAGTACCATATAATTTTGACCCATATATAACTTGGTGGGAGTATAGTTTTTATGATAAAACCATTAGAAAACGTGAAAATTTCTCTCATACCTTTAAAGTATCTTATGATTTTAGTTCTAATATACAAATCACAACAGGTATTCATTTTGATAAAATTAATGAAAATGATACAGCAGAAGGATGGTTATTTGGTGGAGAAGCTACTTCATTAAAAAGTAATTTTGATATTTATAATAGATCTATTTATTCACAAGCTAATTTTGCAGTTTCTGAAAAGTTCAATATTACTTTTAATCTCCGAAGTGAACATAATACTACTAAATACTCAAGTACAGGTGAAAATTGGGATTGGGATATTTATGGACTAGTACCAATTCCAGATATTTCAGAAAATATTAACCATTCATTCTCGGGAGGTAAACTATCTTTTATCTACGATTTAAATAAATCTTCAACTATATTTACAAGTTTTTCAAAAGGATACAAGGCTGGTGGAATTAATCAAAATCCATATTTGAGTGAAATTGGTAGATTTTATGGTCCTGAATATAGCAATAATTTTGAATTTGGTATTAAATATAATTCAGATTTTATTAGCACTAATTTAACTCAGTTTTATATGAAAAGAACAAATCAACAAGTGCAAGTATCAAGTCAACAAGAAGATGGAAACCCAAATAGTTTCTATTACTTCACATCAAATGCAACATCAGGAATAAATATAGGATTAGAGCTTGATTCTAAAGTTAATGTAACTGACAAATTTATTATTAGAAATTCTCTTGGATTACTATATACTCATGTGGATGAATATGAATTTTGGGAAGACGAAGAAATTGAAACAACTCTTGGAAACAGAGAACAAGCAATGGCTCCACTTTATAATTATAGTATTGCTTTTAGATATACTCATCCTACTGGAAAATATGCAGATATTGAGTTTGTTGGTAAAGATGAATACTATTTTTCAGATAGTCACAACCAAAAATCTGATGCTTATGAATTAATAAATTTCTCAACTGGAATTACCAAAAATAATTGGATTATTTCTTTCTGGGGGAAAAATATAACTGATGTACGATATGCTACTCGTGGTTTTTATTTTGGGAATGAACCCATTTGGAACGAAGATTCACAAGATCACGATTACCCTGACAAGTTATATGTCAGTTATGGAGACCCAATGCAATATGGAATTACATTAAAATATCAGTTCTAAAATGCCATTTACAATAGACCAAACCTTAGTTGTACTTTATCTAATTGCAGTATTAGGGTTTGGTCTATTAAAACGTTCAAAATCTGACACTAACTCTTTCCTTTTTGCAGGTCGCAAATTAACCCTCCCTGCCTTTGTTGCAACACTAGTAAGTACATGGTATGGGGGAATATTAGAAGTTGGCAGGTTCTCGTATGAAAACGGTATTGTAACCTGGGTCATTTTTGGTATTTTCTATTATATTGCAGCAATTTTATACGCGAAATATCTAGCACCTAAAATTGTGAATGGAACTTTTAAAACTATCCCAGAATTATTTTTACAAAAACTTGGAAAAGGTGCTGGCATAATTAGCATTTTTCTTGTGATTCTGATTACCAACCCTGCTCCATATATTAAAATAAATTCTATACTGTTTCAATTTATATGGGATATAACTGAAAATACCGCACTTATGATAACTATTTTATTCTCATTAATATATGCTTTCAGTGGTGGATTTTCAGCAGTAGTTCGTACTGATAAACTACAATTTATATTGATGTTTTCAGGATTTGCTCTCATGATATATTCTTTATTTACGCATCCTATTTATGGTGGATTTGAATTCATCAAACAAAATGCACCAGATTATGCTTTTAAAATTCCAGGTAATTTCAATTGGACATTCATTTTTGTATGGGGATTTATTGCATTGATTACATTTATAGATCCTGGATTTTACCAACGGTCATTTGCAGGAAATTCGTTAAAGACTGTCCAAAAAGGAATTTACATTTCAATAATATTTTGGGTGATTTTTGATTTTATGACAGTTTTTACTGGAATTTATGCTTCAGCAATAATACCTCAAATTGGTTCAAGTCCTTATTTAGATCTTGCTGACATAATATTACCCCCATTATCAAAAGGATTTTTCATTGTTTCATTAATGGCAATTGTAATGTCCACAATAGATAGCTTTGCATTTATTTCTGCTCTTACAATTGGCAAGGACCTTCCACAAATTATGGGATATAAATCATTTCAATCGGGAAACATAGTTAGAAACACTAGAATTGGTTTAGTTTTAACAGCATTTGTTTCTCTATTAATGGTACAATATTTTACAACTGCAATAGATATTTGGTATATTGTGGGGTCTTTTGCTGTTCCTGCATTACTTATTCCAATGATTGCACTCTTTTATGGAAGAGAAATAAAACGACCAATTTTAGTAATATTGTTTCCAATTTTAGTGACCCTGATTTGGTTAATCAATGGGTACTCACACTTAGATGTGTGGGGATTCCCACAATATATTTTCAATCTAGATCCTATGTATCCCGGATTTATAACAAGTGTAGTTTTATTTTGGTTTAATAATGATAACATCGCTTAATGTTATACTTTAACTGTTTCCTGTACTTAGTTTATATGATTAATTATACAATATATTTACAACATTTGATATTTTTTATTTTTCAAATTAGGATTTCTTGAAAAATTTCACATTAAATCAAAGTGTTGTAAATAACCCTATTCCCTCGTAATTTTGCCCCACTTTAACTGCAATTATTTACAAATTACATGAATAAATATAATTTACGAGGAATACTTTTTAAGCATCTTGATGGAATTTCTATGATTCCAACTGTAGTTGAGTTGCATTTATGTGGTATTCTTGATATTTTCAATGATGAAGAAGAATTTTATTTCACAGATATAAAAAAACAAATTAATATTAATGAGGGATATATTAATGTTGCACTTCGAGTTCTATCATCTCAAGGGTATTTAGAAAGAAAAATAATCAAAGATGGTGAGGAAATTCATTTCGTAGTTACATCAAAAGGTAGAGAATTTTGGCAATTAGTTCCTAACCTCGAACCCTTTATAAATTTTATTCCTCAAATGATAAATGTTTCACATATCCACTTTGATTCTAATGATGAAGATTTTTCAAGTCATTTGTCAGAAGTTACTTCAAGATATAAGAAGATTTATGAGACTTTAATTAAAGAAACTCCAAATAATTCTGAAAATTTACTTTTTAACATTCAAGGTTTAATAGTCGGACCAATTTTAGTTGCGTTAGGAATGATGAACAAATTAGAATTTATCAAATCATCTGACTATGTAGTTTCATTAAACGAATTTGGTGGAAATGTACAAACTGTAAACGCAATATTTTCATTTTTTGAATACTTAGAGTGGTGCGAAATTATTGATGACAAAGTACAGTTTAACGACACAGGAATGTTCTTTATAGAAAGATGTACTGCGTATGGTGTAACAGTATCTTACTTGCCAACTTTTGTTAAGTTACATGACTTATTTGTAGGAAACCCCAATATTTTATGGTCTCGTACTGATCATGGTGATGAAACGCATGTGGATAGAACCATGAATGTTTGGGGAAGTGGTGGTGCACATTCTCATTATTTTGATACAATTGATGATATTATTATTAATATTTTCAACTTGCCAATTGAACAACAGCCATTGGGAATTGCTGATATGGGTTGTGGTGACGGTACTTTGCTAAAACACCTGTATGAAGTGGTTGCAAATAAAACAGAACGTGGTAAGTTGTTTGATAAGCACCCCCTTGTAATAGTTGGTTCAGATTTCAACGAAGAGGCAAGAATAGCAACTCGTAAAACATTAGATAAAGCTGGCATTGGCCATCATGTTTTACATGGGAATATAAGTGACCCACACAAATACAATTTAGACTTAAAATCAAGATATAATTTTGAATTGAATGACATGTTAAATGTTCGTTCTTTTCTTGATCACAACCGTATTTATGAATCACCTAAAGAAAACTATGATGATAGAATTAGTTATTCAACAGGTGCATTTGCATTTCGTGGGGAATGGATATCTAACGCAGAATTAAAACAAAATTTAGTAGAACATTTTAAAGCATGGAGACCCTACATAAAAAAGTTTGGACTTCTAGTTTTAGAACTTCATACTATTTCGCCCAGTTTAACTTCACAGAATTTAGGGAAAACAGTTGCTACAGCGTATGATGCAACCCACGGATATGCTGATCAATATATTATGGAACATCAAACATTTGTAAACGCAGCAAGCGAAGCTGGGTTAATCCCAGATTTACAATATCAACGACTATTCCCACCGAGTGAATTAGCAACCATTTCAATAAATCTCTTTAAATAGAAAGAACATTAATGCCAACTACATTTGAAACGAATGAAGCAATTCGTAATATTGCAATAATTGCCCATGTTGACCATGGAAAAACAACACTTGTTGACCAACTTTTTAAACAAAGTGGTCTTTTTAGAAGTAATCAAGCTGTCGATGACAGGGTTATGGATAGCATGGATTTGGAAAGAGAACGCGGAATTACAATTTCAGCAAAAAATTGTTCAGTTATGTGGGAAAATACCCGAATTAATATCTTAGATACCCCAGGACATGCGGATTTTGGCGGAGAAGTTGAGCGTGCATTAAAAATGGTAAATGGTGTAATTTTGCTTGTTGATTCAGCTGAAGGTCCCCTACCCCAAACACGTTTTGTACTTCAAAAAGCGCTCAATATAGGGTTAAAAGTTATTGTAGTAATTAATAAAATTGATAGACATGATGCCCAACCAGAAGTTATTTTAAATGATATCTATGATTTATTTATTGATTTAGATGCTACCGAAGATCAAATTGATTTTCCTGTCTTTTATGCAGTTGGGCGTGACGGAAAAATTGGTGACTCACCCGATGATTTACAAAACAATCTCCATTCATTATTCAAGATAATAATTGATAAAGTTCCCCCTCCTAAATTCAACCCTAATGGTGACTTTCAAATGCAGGTACTTGACTTAGATTATTCTGATTATCTAGGGAGATTAGTAATTGGTCCAGTTGTTAATGGTGAGGTAAAGAAAAATGATGATTTAGTATGTATTGGCGAAGATGGGAAGAGTCGGGCATTAAAAGTAAGTAGTATTCAATTTTATGATGGATTGGGTGTAAAAGAAACAAATTCTGCATCTGCTGGTGATATAATTATATTATCTGGCATAAGTGATGTAACTATTGGAGATACAATTTGTCATAAAAGTTCACCAAACCCTTTAGACCGTATCACTGTTGATAAACCTACAATTTCTATGAAATTTGGTATAAATACATCACCATTTGCAGGGAAAGAAGGAAAATTAGTTCAGGGAAATAAAATCAAGGAACGGCTTGTAAAAGAATCTCTTCAAAATGTGGGAATTCAGGTTGAAATTGACGCTGAAATAGATACCTTTTTAGTGAAAGGGCGGGGTGAGTTCCAAATGGCTATTTTAATCGAAACCATGCGTAGAGAAGGGTTTGAGTTAAATGTAGGAAGACCAACTGTACTTTATAAAGAAGAAAATGGCAAAACCCTCGAACCTATTGAGCATTTGTTTGTGGATTGTCACGAAGATTTTATAGGGATAGTTACTGAAAAATTATCTAAACGAAAAGGCAGAATGACCAATATGGTTAATCATGGTTCAGGCCGAGTTAGGGTTGAATTTACTATTCCGTCTCGATCACTTATTGGATATCGAAATGAGTTTTTAACTGATACCCGTGGTACAGGAATTATGAATTCATACTTGGAAGGATTTGAAGAATATCGCGGTGACTTTTCAACTCGAGTAACTGGCTCACTTGTGGCAGACAGACTAGGTAAAACTGCTGGATATGCCCTGTTTAATTTAGAACCAAGAGGTACATTATTTGTTGTACCTGGTGAGCAGGTTTACGAAGGAATGATTGTCGGTGAGCATAATCGTCAAAAAGACTTAAATGTAAATGCATCTAAAGAAAAGAAACTTTCAAACATGAGATCTTCAGGTAAAGATGAAGGTATTCAACTTGCACCGGTAATTCCAATGACCTTAGAACACGCAATTGAATTTATTAAAGATGATGAATTGGTTGAAGTGACACCCAAATCTATTAGATTACGAAAAAAAATATTACAAATATCTAATAGAAAATAGATTTAATGAAAAATCTATAAAGTGGAAAGAAGATTTTTAACAGCTTGAACAACATGTAGAATTATTTTTTGCTTTATCAAATGATTCTCTACCTTCTTTAAAAGCTAAGTAAGCAATTATTAGGGTTCCTAAAGCATCAATTCTACCAATACCAAAGAGTTCATATCCTATACTCGAAACAAGCAAAACAAACGAAAGTTGAACACACATTTTTGTACAGTTTGCATCAGAAATTATGGCATTAGAATTTAGCGATTTACCAACTTTGATTTTTGCAATAACCAACCACCACATTACAATAATGGATACCACAGAAATAATAATCCCCCACATTGTAGTATCTGGAGTATGATTATGGTACATATTAATTATTGCTATTATAACTAATCCTATTGATAAAATATAGAACATTGAACCAGTAATTTTTAAAGCACGTTTTTCAAATTCATCTCGTACAATTTCATCATTTTTTTGAATACGAACTACCATGTGCCATATCCCAATTCCTGAAATTACTTCAACGAACGAATCTAATCCAAAACCAAACAGTGCTAATGTTTCATCTTCAGCACCAAAGTGAATGGAAATTACCCCTTCAATAATATTATAGAAAACAGTAAATACTGCTAAATAAATAGCAGTACGTAAATATGATCTTCCTACAAAAAAACGGACACCAAAAGAAGTCATACAGCCCATCTGTA
>CAYNTS010000047.1:0-17247 GCA_964400495.1 uncultured bacterium
CCAGCACCCAGAACCCAGCACCCAGCACCCAGCACCCAGAACCCAAGCACCTATATTTAAAATCTGATTTATTTATAAATCATTCGTTTTCAGAACGAAATAATACCTAACATCAATCATTCAAAATCACCTAAATTCTATTACTTATTTTGGAGAATATTGTGATTAAACGAACACATACTTGCGGTGATTTACGTAAAACTAATGTTGGTAATACAGTTAGTTTAAATGGTTGGATTTCTAAATCAAGAGACCTTGGTGCATTACGATTTATCGATTTGCGTGATAGATATGGTAAAACTCAGATTGTATTTAATGAAGACATTAATCCAGACGCTTTTAACCAAGTAAAAAAACTAGGTTTGGAAGATGTAATAGGAATCAAAGGAACTGTTGTTGCACGGCAAGAAGGTGCAGAAAATAAAAATATGGTTACTGGGGATATCGAAGTAGAAGTAACGGAATTAATGGTATATAACGAATCTGACCCAACCCCATTCGATATTAATGATAGAAATTCTGCTATGGAAGACCATCGATTAAAATATCGATATTTGGAACTTCGTACGGAAGAATTGCAAAACCATATGCTAATGCGTCATAGGGCAACAATCGAAACTCGCAAGTACCTTTCAGACCAACAATTTATTGAAGTTGAAACACCTGTTTTGATGAAATCAACTCCTGAAGGTGCCCGTGATTTCTTGGTGCCAAGCCGAATTCATAGAGGAAAATTTTATGCCCTTCCACAATCTCCACAAACATATAAACAATTACTCATGGTATCTGGTTTTGATAGGTATTTTCAAATTGTAAAATGTTTCCGAGATGAAGATTTTAGAGCTGACCGCCAACCTGAATTTACACAAATTGATATTGAAATGTCATTTGTAACTCAAGATGATATTGTGGAATTAGGTACAAAATTAACCAGGCATCTATGGAAAGAATCACTTGATGTAGATTTACCCGAAGGGTTCCCTGTATTTTCATATTTCGATGCCTTAGAACAATATGGATCAGATAAACCGGATACCCGTTTTGAAATGAAACTGCAAGAATTTGCCCCTTTCGTTGAGCAGTCAAATTTTAACGCGTTTAAATCTGCACTTAATGCAGGTGGACGCGTGAAAGCGTTAGTGTGTCCAAATGCAAGTAATTACAGCAGAAAAGTAATTGATGAACTCACCCATTTAATGAAAAAATATTACGGTGCAAAGGGCTTAGCTTGGATGAAAGCTGTTGATGGGAGATTAGATGGTGGAATTAGTAAATTCTTCCCTGATGATGTACAAGCTGACATTCGAAACAATTGTAAGGTGCAAGATGGTGATGTTATTTTTATTGTAGGCGATACTGCAAAAGTTGTGTTTAATGCCCTGGGTGCACTTCGATTAGAATTGGGCAAGCGAGAAAACCTAATTGATAAAAATGCGTGGGCTCCATTATGGGTTGTTGATTTCCCACTTGTTGAATGGAATGAAGATAAAAATAGATGGGATGCTCTGCACCATCCATTTACTTCACCTCATCCTGATGATTTAGAATTAATGGATTCCAAACCAGGCGAAGTTCGTTCACTTGGATATGATATTGTGATGAATGGTTATGAACTTGGTGGTGGTTCAATTCGTATTCATAATAAAGATTTACAAGCCAAAATTTTCACCCTGCTTGGAATAAGTGATGAAGAAGCCCAAGAGAAATTTGGGTTTTTAATGAATGCGTTTAGATTCGGTGCACCTCCGCATGGTGGTATGGCATTTGGTTTAGATAGAATTGTTATGCTACTAGTAGGTTCCAATCAAATTAGAGATGTGATTGCATTCCCTAAAACTACATCTGCTATGTCACTTATGGACAATTCACCCTCAAATGTTGACCTTGAACAGTTGAGTGAATTAGGGTTAGAAATTAAGAAAAGCGATAAATAGGAAGTGTGAAGTTTGAAGTGAGGATTGCCCTTCCCACAAAAAAAGGGACACTTAAAGAAGTCGTTCAGCCCATTTGCAACATGATTTTTAATAATTATAAAGTAATTAGATTAACTTGCGTAAAAAAACAAATGATAATCCTTTAAAATTGAATAATTGCTCTTTGATGGTTTTTATAATTCATCATTAATTGTACATTACAAAATATAATATTTTGGTAAATGAAAGGACGAAAAATACTATGAACTCTGAAAATTTCCCCCTGTATAATTATAAAGCTACAGTTGTATCTGTCTATGATGGCGATACTTGCCGTTTAGATATTGATTTATGAATTGGTATTTGGAAAAAGAATAAAAAGATACGACTTGCTCGAGTCAATGCATCTGAATTACGAAGGATTGAACGAGATGCTGGAGTTATTGCACGCGATAGATTACGAAAATTAATTTTAGATAAACCTATTTTACTCCAAACTATCCGAGATGGGAAAGGTAAATATGGTCGATATTTTGGTAAGATTTTTATTGAAGTAGATGTTCAGCTTATCAATGTAAATGATTGGTTAGTTGAAATTATCTTGGGAAATTAATTTAGAGATTATAAATTAGATAACAAATGGAATCCCAATGGGTGATGATGTATTATATTTTTTAAATATTTACTCAAATACAAATGGTGAAGATGTTAAGCTAACGTTTTATGATGCTACTTATCAGCAACTGCTTCCAACAGATGCCTCCTTTGGATTTGTAGAAAATGCCTCAATGGGGTATCCATCTGTACCACACGAGGTAACAGCAGGACATTTTATAATTTCTTTTGATGAGCAATTAGCACATATTGATGTGATTAATCCATTATGGACAGGCAGTGAAGATGTTTCTATTATTGCAGCAGATGTTGGAACCATGCATAATTACAGTACGCAAACTACCTTTACCTTAACGGTTGAGCCAGATTATTCACCCGTGGTATCGCAAATTCCAAGTCAAACAACCCAGCAGGGCTCTGGATTTACTAATTTTGATTTAGATGATTACCTATCTGAACTAGATGGTGATAATATTATTTGGTCTGCTAGCCAGAGTGATTATTTTGATATTGATATAAGTAGTGAGAATGTTGCTACAGTTAGCCCGTTAGTTTCGCAGTGGATGGGACAAGAAGAGATTTTCTTTACAGCTACTGATGATACAGATAATGGGTTCTCAGGAACAAACTCTGCAGTATTTACCGTTCTTACCTACGATAATCCACCCTCAATTGCAAATTTCCCAAACCAAGAGATTACCTTGGGTGAGAGTTTTTCACCTATTGTTCTTGCTGATAATCTAGTAGAGTTAGATGGTGATGCCGTTGAGTGGTCATTTGGGTTTGTAGCACCAGAGACACCTGAAGAGGTTCTAAATTGGAATATAAATCCAGCTGATTATGAGCTATCAATGACGGTAACAGCTACAGTGATATCTAGAGATGTGCCTGCACTTGGTTCAAATCATATATTAGGCGCATTTTATCAGAACCAGTGTCGAGGTATTGTAACAGATGCAATGGAGTTAAATGGACAGTGGTTGTATTTTTTAACTGTGTATTCAAATAGTCCAGGAGAAGATATACATTTTAAGTTTTTTGATGCCGAGTTTAGTCAAACATACCCAATTTCAGGGCATCTTGCATTTCAGACAAATGCTTCACATGGAGTTCCGCTTAATCCATTCATTATGCAAGCAGGGCATTTTATTTTAGATTTTGATTCTCAAACCCATGGATATATTGAACAAGTAGATATTGGTTGGACAGGTTCTATAGATATTTTAGTGATAGCACAAGATGTGGGTACGCTTCATAATTACGCAGATACTGCAACTGTATCAATTACTGTGCATAATGATCAGCCAGTGTTATCTCAGATTAGCAGTATTACTGTAAACGAAGATACACAGGTTCCATCTATTAATTTATATGATAAAGTAGCAGATGTTGGTACCCCTGATTATAATATAAACTGGGAAATAACTGGAACGGGTGCATTGTCGTACTCACTTTCAAATGGTCAGTTATCGTTTGCACCTGAAGCACATTACTTTGGTAATCATACTATAACTATAACAACAACAGATGATGATGACACAAATCCATTATCTGATTCTCAAAGTTTTAATCTAAACATTTTGCCTGTAAATGATGCTCCTGTGATTAGCATTATTGACAATCAAACAATGGATGAGGATACGCAGTTATCTCTTGCACTTGATATTTCAGATGTTGATAATGAGGATTTGACAATATCTATTCAAAGTAGTACGCCTCAAGTAGAGACCAATTTAACAGGTGCTATGCTAAATATAACTCCAAGTGCAAATTACTTTGGTTCAACCTATATTGTTGTATCAGTTAGTGATGGTGAATTTAGTGTCCAAATTATGTTTATGGTTACAATAAATCCAATTACAGATTATGGGTGTACAAACGAAACAGCATGTAACTATGACCCAATTGCAGATACAGAAGATGGCTCGTGTGAGCTAGCAGAAACTCATTTTGATTGCGATGGAATTTGCATTGAAGAATTAGACTGCAATGGTGTGTGTGGCGGTGATAATTTTAGTAGTTGTATCCAAGATTGTGCTGGTGAGTGGGGAGGGATTGCGTACGAAGATTACTGTAATGTCTGCGATGATGATACTATCAATGATTGTGGTGATACATCTCAAGATGGATTAATCAATGTATCAGATATTATTTTAGTTGTGGATTATATTTTAGGAAACGCAGAGTTTACTGACCAGCAATTTGCAAACTCTAATGTATTTGAAGATGATTATATCAATGTTGCTGATATTACAGTTATGGTGTACTTCATTCTTGAAAACGGTTATTAAGGGAGGTATTTTTAGTAGTAAATAAATATTTGATTTTTCCTATCCTAGTAAAATAGATGCAAAAAAATCAAACGATAATTCAAGAAAACTCAATTGAAAATAGGATAAAGATGTGTAAATTACTATGCTTTATGAAAGGTTTAATTTACAGCATTAAGAAGTAGCTCATTTCCCATTAGGGAGACGGGCTTTTTTTTATTTAATTTGGTGATTTAGAGAGTTATTTTGAAAAAGATTATTGACATATCGGGCGTTGATCCGCTTGCATTTAGTGGGGCAAAAGACCAAAATATAAAAGTACTGGTTTCAAATTTTAAAACCAAAATTGTGATTCGTGGGACTGAAATACGATTAGATGGTGAAAAATCTGAAATAAAAGTAATTGAGTCTGTAGTCCAAGATATGCTTTATACTATTAACCAAAAAGGATTTATTGATCAAGACGATGTTTCTTCTTTACTGAATTTAGCAAGTGACAATACTTCGGCAAGAGCTCAAGATAATGGTGATGGTAATCCTGTTGTACTTTACACCCATCAAGGTGCTGTATATGCAAAGACTCATGGTCAAGTACAATACCTAAATGCTGTTTTGAATAATGATATTGTTTTTGCAATTGGTCCTGCAGGTACAGGGAAAACGTATCAAGCAGTTGCCTCTGCAGTAGCTTCTCTTAAAAATCGCGAAGTAGAAAAGATTGTTATTACACGACCTGCTGTAGAAGCAGGAGAACGGTTGGGATTTCTTCCCGGAGATTTAAAAGAAAAAGTGGATCCGTATTTAACTCCGCTTTACGATGCACTCAACAATATGATCCCACGTGATAAACTCAAATTATACTTAGATAGCAGAACGATTGAAATTGCACCACTTGCGTATATGCGAGGGCGAACACTCCATAATTCATTTATGATTTTAGATGAAGCACAAAATGCTACACGTATGCAAATGAAAATGTTTTTAACACGGTTGGGCGTTACTTCTAAAGCGATAATTACGGGGGATATTACTCAAATTGATTTACCTCCATCTGATAAATCTGGTTTAATAGATGCAACCCATATATTGAAAGATGTTGATGGAATTGCATTTGTTCAATTTGATGAAAACGATGTAGTCCGTCATAAGCTTGTAAAAAATATAATTAAAGCATATGCTAAAGATAGTAGAAAATAAAATAGTAAAAAGTGAAAAGTGTGTAATGGCAAGTGGAACAAAATGTAAATTTTTAATGGAAAAATCAGTGTTTACTTTACAAACTTTATACTTTATAATCTTTAAACTGCTTTTTGGGAAGGACTCTTTATGAACTCTGTAATTGTATCTATTTCTCGAACTCCAATTGGTTCTTTTAACGGCACATTAAGCTCTGTTTCTGCCCCTAAATTAGGGGCAATTGCAATCAAATCAGCTGTTGAAAAATCAGGGGTTAATCCGCAACAAATTGATGAAGTTATAATGGGCAATGTATTAACTGCTGGAGTTGGTCAAGCACCAGCACGACAAGCATCAATTTTTGCGGGACTTCCAAAATCAGTTGAGTGTTTAACCATTAATAAAGTGTGTGGTTCTGGATTAAAAGCTGTTATGCTTGCAGACCAAGCAATTCGATCAGGTGATGCAGAAGTTGTTGTGGCAGGTGGAATGGAAAATATGAGCCAAGTGCCATATTATCTCCCTCAAGCAAGAAGCGGTCACAGAATGGGTCATAAACAAGTTATAGATGGAATGATTCACGATGGATTATGGGATCCGTATGATAATGTGCACATGGGAAGTTGTGCTGAACATTTAGCAAAAGAAGATAATTATACACGAGAAGAACAGGATGCCTTTGCTCAAGAGTCATACAAACGCTCACTAGAAGCGATTGAGAATGGTTCTTTTAAAAGCGAAATAACTCCTGTGAAAGTACCCCCGCGAAAAGGTGATCCTATTGTTGTAGATACTGATGAGGAGCCTGGAAACGGTCGTACCGATAAAATGAGTAAACTTAGACCAGCATTTGATAAAGAGGGTACTATAACAGCTGGAAATGCAAGTAGCATTAATGATGGTGCAGCTGCAATTGTAATTATGTCTGAAACGAAAGCAAAAGAACTAGGAATTACTCCAATTGCACGCATTGTTTCACAAGTTTCTGCAGCCCAAGAACCTCTTTATTTTACAACTGCACCCGGCAAAGCAATATCGAAGGTCCTCACAAAAAGTGGGCTAAATATTGATGATATTGATTTATTTGAAATCAATGAAGCATTTTCAAATGTCACTTTAGCAGCTATGCGAGAACATAAAATTACGCATGATAAA
Organism: uncultured bacterium; assembly: GCA_964400495.1. Lineage (GTDB taxonomy): Bacteria > Fidelibacterota > Marinisomatia > SCGC-AAA003-L08 > D37C17 > CAYNTS01. The sequence goes on from CAYNTS010000047.1 coordinate 7,130, forward strand.
GTAAATGTATTTGGTGGTGCAGTGTCACTTGGGCATCCAATAGGAGCTTCTGGCACAAGAGTTTTGGTAACACTTTTGAATGCAATGAATCTTAAAAATAAATCACGTGGTTTAGCTACTTTATGCATTGGTGGTGGTGAAGCAGCTGCAGTGATAGTGGAGAAGATATAATGACTAAAATTGGTATTATTGGTGCAGGAACAATGGGTAATGGTATTGCACATGTTTCAGCACTTAGTGGATTTGATGTGGTACTTGTTGATATTAAGGATGATTTTTTACAAAAAGGAATTTCAACCATAACCAATAACTTGGATAGACAAGTTCAAAAAGAAAAAATATCTGCTGATGAAAGAAAATCTGCATTGAAGAGAATTTCAACAACGACTGATATGAATGCATTATCGGATAGAGATATTGTAGTTGAAGCTGCATCTGAGAATCCAGATGTAAAAGCAAGTATATTCACACAACTAGATGAGATTTGTTCTGAGAATACGATTTTAGCAACAAATACTTCTTCAATTTCAATTACTACTATTGCTTCTAAAACAAAGCGACCCCAAAAGGTAATTGGTATGCACTTTATGAATCCAGTACCTATGATGAAATTAGTGGAAATAATTAGGGGGCATTTGACTGATGATGCCACAACAAACACAGTGGTTGAATTATCCAAAGAGATGGGTAAAATTCCTGTTGAATGCAATGATTACCCTGGCTTTGTTGCAAACCGAATATTAATGCCAATGATTAATGAAGCGGTATATTGCCTTATGGAAGGGGTTGCAAAATCCGAAGCGATTGACCAAATTATGAAACTTGGAATGGCACACCCTATGGGCCCACTTACATTAGCAGACCTAATTGGTTTGGATGTTTGCTTAGCCATAATGGAAGTGCTTCATAAGGATTTAGGTGATAGTAAATATCGTCCATGTCCACTCCTAAAACGAATGGTTGCTGCAGGTACATTAGGACGCAAAACAGGACAAGGATTTTATAATTATTGATTAATAATTAGTAATGATTAATAATCTCTGTGAACTAAGTGTTCTCAGTGGTAAAACAGGAGAAAACATGAATTTTGAATTAACCGAAGAACAAAGAATGATACAACAAACTGCACGAGAATTTGCAGTTGAAGAATTATTACCCGGTGTAATAGAACGAGATGAAAAGAAAATTTGGCCTAAAGAGGGTATTGAAAAAATGGCTGAATTGGGATTTATGGGGATGATGGTTGACCCTAAATGGAATGGCGGTGGAATGGATGCTATTTCATATACATTGGCAATGGAAGAAATTTCTAAAGTTGATGCGTCCGCTTCAGTTGTGATGTCTGTAAATAATTCGCTAGTCTGTTATTTAGTGCAAAGTTATGGAAGTGATGCTATCAAAGAAAAATATCTCACCCGACTAGCTTCAGGCGAAAAATTAGGTGCATTTTCATTATCAGAACCACAATCAGGTTCTGATGCATCAAACATGATAACTATAGCAAAACGAGATGGTGACCACTATATCATTAATGGCACAAAAAATTGGGTTACAAATGGTAAATCATGCGACTATGTTATGCTATTTGCTGTAACAACTCAAGGGGTTGGATATAAAGGGATATCTTGTTTCTTAGTCGAAAAAGGATGGGATGGATTTAGTGTAGGGAAACCCGAAAATAAATTGGGAATCCGCGCATCCGATACAACAGAATTATATTTTGACAATGTTAAAGTACCAGTCGAAAACAGATTGGGGGAAGAAGGTGATGGTTTTAGGATAGCACTTGCAACATTAGATGGTGGAAGAATTGGAATTGCTGCCCAAGCATTGGGGATAGCTCAAGCATCATTAGAAGCTGCAATCAACTATTCAAAAGACCGAGTACAATTTGGCAAGCCCATTGCTGAAAATCAAGGTGTGCAGTTTAAACTAGCTGATATGGCAATGCAAATTGAATCAGCTCGATTATTGATTCATAAAGCTGCATGGATGAAAGATAAAAAAATGAAATATGGGCAAATGGCATCCATGGCAAAAGTGTATGCATCGGAAGCATCAATGTTTGCTTCCACACAATGTGTACAAATCCATGGTGGAAATGGTTTCATTCGTGAAACAGGTGTCGAAAGACTTATGAGAGATGCGAAAATTACCCAAATTTATGAAGGAACATCAGAAATTCAACGAATGGTAATTGCGCGTACATTACTAAAATAGATTAGAAAGGATTCAAAATGAAGATATTTGAAGAAACTTATACACGCGGACATGAACAAATCACATTTTTCAGTGATCCTCACTCAGGTTTAAAAGGAATTGTTGCAATCCATAATACTGTACTTGGTCCGGCATTAGGCGGTTGTAGAATGTGGAACTATGTATCCGAAGAAGAAGCATTGGTGGATGTTTTACGCTTGTCTAAAGGTATGACTTACAAAGCAGCAATCGCTGGATTAAATCTTGGCGGTGGTAAAGCAGTTATAATTGGTGATTCTAAAACTCAAAAATCAGAAAATTTATTTCGTTCATTTGGGCGATTTGTTGAGGGATTAGGTGGTCGATATATTACTGCAGAAGATGTAGGTACTAGCTTGAAAGACATGGAACATGTGCGAATGGAAACCAATTATGTGACAGGTATTTCAAAATCGCTTGGTGGCAGTGGAGACCCATCTCCGGTAACAGCATTTGGTGTGTTTATGGGTTTAAAAGCAGCAGTAAAAGAACAGTTAGATAGAAATGAACTCGACGGCTTAAAAGTATCCATTCAAGGATTGGGTCATGTGGGAATGTACCTTGCTGAGTATTTACACAAAGAAGGTGCTCAATTGTATGTGACAGATATTGATCAGGGGCTCATTGAAACAGCTAAAGAACGATTTGGTGCAACAGCAGTTGGACTTGACGAAATTTATGGTTTGGATGTAGACGTTTATGCTCCATGTGCATTAGGTGCTACGGTAAATGATGATACAATCCCTCAATTGAAATGTTCTGTTGTGGCAGGTGCTGCAAACAATGTACTTAAAGATTCAGATAAACATGGTGCAGATTTAATGAAAAATAATATTTTATATGCTCCAGACTATGCAATTAATGCAGGTGGATTAATAAATGTTTCTAATGAACTTGAAGGTTATAATCAAGAGCGTGCATTTAGTCAAGCGGAGGGAATCTATGATATGTTGATGGAAATTTTCAAACGGTCAAGAGAAGAGGGGATTTCAACAAATATGGCATCAGATAGACAAGCTGAGGATAGAATACGTAAAATTGGTGATTTGAAATCATTCTATTTGCCGTATAAAAAATCATTCAAAATCCGAAATGTCTGATTCAAATAATAAAATGTCGCGAAAAGAGAAAAGACAATGTCGTGTTTCTGCACTTCAAGCAGTATATGCACATGAACTAAATGGTTCAGATGTAAGTACAACATTGGCTTTTCTCTTTGAGGACAAAGATAATCCCAATCCTGCAGTTATTCGATATGCTGGAATTTTAGCCCGGTTAACACTCAATAATCGTGAAAAGATGGATGAATATATTGTAAATCGCTCTAAAAATTGGGATATAAATCGTATTACATTAATGGATAAATTAATCCTACGATTATCGCTAACTGAAATGCTTTTAGTTGATGATGTCCCTCCAAAAGTTTCAATTTCTGAAGGGGTAGAGATTGCAAAAGATTTTAGTACTAAAGATAGCAGTGGTTTTGTAAATGGAATTTTAGATTCTGTGTATAATGATTTTATGAAAGGAAAAATTTTAGCAAAGGAGTTTGATGGCAATATTAACTAAAATAGTAACAAAAATTTTTGGAAAAAAGTCCGACAAAGATTTAAAAGAACTTGAACCATTTGTTGGTCAAGTAAATGCAATTTATGAACCCCTATCTTCACTTTCTGATGAAGAGTTAAAATTAAAATTTAATAATATTAAAAATGGTCTAAAAGACCAAATCATATCTGTTACTAAAACATTAAAAGCTGATAATGCAACAAGCTCTGAACTAAAAAAGAAAATTTCTGAAACAGAACAAACATATTTGAATGACCACATGGTTGAAGTATTTGCAATTATTAAGGATGCTTCTAGAAGATTATGTGGTACAAATTTTAAAGTAATGGGTCAGGATATGTCATGGGAAATGGTTCATTTTGATGTACAAATTATTGGTGGTGTTGTACTTCATCAAGGTAAAATAACCGAAATGAAAACAGGTGAAGGAAAAACACTGGTTTCAACGCTTCCCATTATTTTAAATGCAATGACAGGTAAAGGGGTTCATGTTGTTACTGTAAATGACTATCTTGCTGAGCGTGATAGTTTTTGGATGGGACTTTTGTACGAATATTTAGGGCTTTCTGTAGGATGTATTTTAAATCAAATGCGAAGCACTGAACGAAAAGAAATGTACTCTCGTGATATTACTTACGGTACAAACAGTCAATTTGGATTTGATTATCTCCGAGATAATATGTCGGTTTCACCAGAAAATCAAGTTCAACGTGGACATTATTTTGCAATTGTTGATGAGGTTGATTCAGTTTTAATCGACGAAGCACGAACACCTCTTATAATTTCTGGTCAGGTGGATGCTCCCACAAACCAACAATACAATCAATGGAAACCAAATATTGAACACATCATTAAAAAACAAACATTACTTGTAAATTCACTTGTTGCGGAAGCAGAAGAATTGCTTGATTCCAATGAACATGAGGCTGGCGTAAAACTTCTCATGGCAAGCAGGGGTGCACCCAAAAATAAACGCCTTATGAAATTGTACCAAAAACAGGGCATCCAACAATTGGTCCATCAAACAGAAAGTGAATTTATCCGCGATAAAAAGATGGGTGATGTTGATGAAAAACTGTTTTTCAGTATTGAAGAACGATCCAATGTAATAGATCTCTCTGAAATGGGTCGTGAGTTTTTATCACCATCACATCCTGAACATTTTGTTATTCCTGATATTGGTGAAATGTTTCATGAAATAGAAAATACCGAGGGTATTACTCGTACCGATATAATCCGAAAAAAGGATGAAGCTCAAACACTTCATGGGGAACGAAGCGATAGAATCCATTCAATCAATCAACTTTTAAAAGCATATTCCTTGTTTGAAAAAGATGTTGATTATATTGTTCAAGAGGGTAAAGTACTCATCGTGGACGAACATACGGGTCGTGTGTTGCATGGTCGACGGTATAGCGATGGATTACATCAATCGTTAGAAGCCAAAGAAAATGTAGTTATCGAAAAAGAGACCAAAACGATGGCTACAATTACTATTCAGAATTATTTTAGAATGTATGAAAAACTTGCGGGCATGACGGGTACAGCTGCAACCGAAGCTCAAGAGTTTATGGAAATTTACAAGCTAGATGTTGTTGAAATTCCAACAAATAAAACTATTCTACGAAAAGATCATGAAGATATGATTTATCGCTCAAAACGTGAAAAGTACAATGCAACCATCCTAAAAATTGAAGAATTATTTCAATCAGGACAACCAGTGTTGGTAGGTACAACTTCAGTTGAGGAATCTGAAACTTTATCTCGAATGCTTCGGAGAAAAAAAGTACCCCATAATGTATTGAATGCGAAACAACATCAAAAAGAAGCTGAGGTGGTTTCGAGAGCAGGAATGAAATCTGCAATTACAATTTCAACCAATATGGCAGGGCGTGGAACCGATATTAAACTTGGTGAAGGTGTTAAAGATATAGGTGGTTTATTTATTTTAGGTACTGGCCGTCATGAATCAAGGCGGATTGATTTACAGCTTCGTGGTCGTGCTGGTCGTCAAGGAGATGCAGGTGAATCTATTTTCTACCTTAGTCTAGAAGATGATTTAATGCGACTTTTTGGTTCAGATAGAATTGCTAAAGTAATGGATAGAATGGGTGTGGAAGATGGTGAAGTGATAACGCATTCTATGGTAACAAAATCAATAGAACGTGCTCAGAAAAAAGTTGAAGGTCGAAATTACAGTATTCGTAAACATCTTCTTGAATATGATGATGTGATGAATCAACAACGAGAAATTGTGTATGACCGACGAAATTTTGCTCTTCATGAAGAAGATATTTCTAGTGAAATTTTAGAAATATTGAATGAGTATATTGACGAAATTACTTCCCTTTATTGCGATGCTACAAATGTCAGAGATTGGGATTGGGATAGTGTTTCATCAGAAGCACTCAATATATTTTCGCTCGAAATTTCAAATCAACATGAACATATTGCATCACATGATGAACTTCGTGATTTGTTGGTACAGGGAGCATTATCAATTTTGGATGTTAAAAAAGAAACAACTGAGGGTGATATTTTCCAGCAGTTTCAAAAGTTCGTAGTATTAAAAACTATCGATGAAAAATGGAGAGAACATCTAGATGGAATGGACCAATTAAGAGAAGGTATTAATCTCCGTGCGTATGGTCAAAAGAATCCATTAATTGAATATAAGCAAGAAGGGTATGGCATGTTTACCGATATGATGTCAGATACAAATAAGGAAACCCTTAAACGCATATTTAGAGCAAATTTGACTCAAGTTAGCAATACGAAACAACCTGTACAGAATGTACCTAAAAATATTAGCATGAAACATGATGAAACAGCTGGATTAGGGTTTGTAGCACCGCCTCAACAGACCCAACAACAAACACAGCAAATGCCGGGTCAACCCCCACAAAAAGTACAACCTGTAGTTGTGGATAAAAAAGTAGGACGAAACGAACCATGTCCATGTGGAAGTGGAAAGAAGTTTAAAAAATGTCATGGAGCAAATGGGTGAAGAAGAATAAAAAATTTGAAACAAAAGCAATACACGTTGGACAAGAGCCAGAAAAATTATATGGAGCAGTATCGCTTCCAATTTATTTAACATCTACATTCAAGCAAGAGAACTTTGCAGAATATGAATTCGATTATTCACGTGCAGATAACCCAACTAGACGCAGTTTAGAAGAAAATATAGCTTCACTAGAGGGTGGTATTGGAGCAACTTCATTTGGTTCTGGTATGGCTGCAACATCTGCCATTTTATCTATGCTTTCACAGGGCGACCATGTTATATTTTCAGATAATGTGTATGGTGGTACATTTCGGGTGATGGATAAATTTTTTCAACGATTTGGACTTGAAGCTTCATGGGTTGATACATCGGATATAAATAAAATATCGGAGGATATTAAATCAAATACTAAAATGATATTCTTTGAAACTCCTACAAACCCAATGATGTTACTTTCAGATATATCAGGTATATCTCAATTAGCACAAGATAAGGGTTTAATATCTGTAGTTGATAATACATTTATGTCACCTTATTTTCAACGCCCTATTTCACTTGGGGCAGATATTGTTTTGCATAGCACAACCAAGTATTTGAATGGTCATAGTGATGTAGTTGGTGGAATAGTAATTACCTCTAATGAATCGATTTTAGAACAACTTCAATTTATTCAAATGTCTGTGGGTGCTGTACCTAGTCCTTTTGATTGTTGGTTGACACAACGTTCACTCAAAACATTACCCGTCAGAATGAAAGCACACAATGAAAATGCAAGCATATTGGCTATGTATCTTGAAAATTCAGGAAAGTTTGAAAAAGTATTTTATCCGGGATTGGAATCACATCCTCATCATGAATTAGCGAAACAACAACAATTAGATCCACATGGAAATCCAAGTTTTGGGGGAATGATTTCCTTAGAGTTAGGTTCATTAGAAAGAGCTCGAAAGTTTGTTAAGAATTTAGATATTTTCACCTTAGCTGAAAGTTTGGGTGGTGTAGAAAGTTTAGTCTGTCATCCAGCAACTATGACCCATGCATCCGTACCAATTGATATGCGACAACAACTAGGTGTAACGGATGGTTTGGTGAGATTATCAGTGGGGATAGAGCATATTGAAGATTTAGAACTAGATATCGAAACTGCGGTAAACTCAATCTAAAAAATAACTCTGTAACAAACTGACACAAAAAAAACCTAAAAAAAAGGAAATGATTGTGTAATTTTACACTCAGAAAAATCTGTCATATTTGATGGATAGAAGATTTTATTTTAATAAACGCTTAAAAGGAGAAGACATGTTTAATTTAAAAACAATAACAAAAGTTCTAGCAACATTTGTTCTTATGACCTCACTTTTTGCTCAAGTTGGTGACGAAGCAAATAGTTTATGGTATGAAGATAATGGTGATGGAACATATAACATTGGATACAACAGCGACTATGAAATCGGTGGATTCCAATTTAATGTAGATGGTACTACAATTAATAGTGCAAGTGGTGGCGATGCTACAACAAATGGATTTATGTTGTCAACCTCATCAACTTTAGTACTTGGATTTTCAATGACAGGTGGAACAATACCTGCAGGTTCTGGAACTTTAGTAGTTGTGGATTTAGAAGGTACTCCAACCGGTTTATCTGGTATTACGGTATCAGATCCAGCAGGTGTTGCTTTAGGTTTTCATTATGATGATGGTGCATTAGCAACATGTGATGATGAAACTGCATGCAATTACGGTGCTGAAGCTGAATGCGAATACATGGGCGAAAGTGAATGTGACTGTGATGGTAATATTGCAGACTGTGCTGGAGAGTGTGGTGGTTCAGCAGTAGTTGATGAATGCGGTGTATGTGGTGGTTCTGGTGAACCGTGTGATGATGGTGGAACTGTTGGTGATGAACCAAATAGTCTTTGGTATGAAGATAATGGTGATGGCACTTATAATGTGGGTTACAACAGTGACTATGATATTGGTGGTTTCCAATTTAATATAACAGGTACAACAATTAATAGTGCAAGTGGTGGTGATGCAGCTGCAAATGGTTTCACCGTTTCAACAAGTTCAACACTTGTATTAGGATTTTCAATGACAGGTGATGTTATCCCTGCTGGTGGAGGAACTCTTCTTGTTCTTGATTTAGTAGGTGTACCAACAGGAATTGAAAATATGGTTATTTCTGATGGTAGTGGAAATTCACTTGATTTTCATTACGATGATGGTGCAGTAGTAATTGAAGGATGTATGGACGAAACAGCATGTAACTATGACCCAAATGCTACTGACCCAGGCGAATGTTTTTATGCCGAAGAAAATTATGATTGTGATGGTAACTGTACAGCGGATGTTGATTGTGCTGGCGAATGTGGCGGAACAGCTGTCATTGATGAATGTGGAGTTTGTGGTGGAACAGGATTTCCAGAAGGTGCCTGTGATTGCGATGGGAATATTCTTGATTGTTTTGGTGAATGTGGCGGAACTGCTGTAGTTGATGTTTGTGGTACATGTGATGGTGGAGTTATTGACCCAACAGATTGCCCACTTGACGGAATACATTTATGGATAAGTGATTATAGCGATGGTCTTCTCGAAGTTACTTTATCTAATGATGTTGAAGTTGGTGGCTTTCAGTTCGATATAGATGCGAGCTTTGCTGATTTTATTGTTACTAGTGCAGAAGGTGGGTCAGCTGTTGACAATGGTTTCTCTGTTTCAACAAATACAGATGGTTTAGTGTTAGGTTTTTCATTTACTGGTGGTACAATTCCTGTAGGAACTGCACCACTTACCTATGTTGCTGCAACATTTACAGGTGCTGATGGTTTCTTTAGCATTGATGAAGAAACAATTAGTGATGATCTAGGTATCTCTTTAGATGTAACAATTGGTGATGATTACACAATTGGAAATGTAATTCTTGGTTGTACTGATGTCGATGCATGTAACTATGACGAATCTGCAAATACAGATAATGATTCATGTGAATATCCAATTGATGAATTTCATGACTGTGCAGGTGACTGTATAGCAAATATTGATTGTGCTGATGAATGTGGTGGAACAGCAACAACAGATAACTGTGGTGTGTGTGATGATGATGCGTCAAATGATGATGAATCATGTACTGGTTGCATGGATGACACAGCAGTCAACTATGATGAAGATGCAACAATTCCATGTGATGGTTGTTGTGATTATCAATTACCTGAAGATGTTTTACCTCCAGAAAACTTAACTGCAGTTGCAGGTGATGAAGAGGTATTCTTATCTTGGGATGCTCCAAGTGTATCATTCTGTGGAG
>CAYNTS010000048.1:0-16711 GCA_964400495.1 uncultured bacterium
GTGGCATCGCAGGGTAGCTACGTTCGGCAGGGATAAGCGCTGAAAGCATATAAGCACGAAACCCATCCTAAGATTAGATTTCCCTTCTCTTTTGAGACTGAAGACTTCCAGTAGATGACTGGATTGATAGACCACAGATGTAAGTACAGTAATGTATTCAGTCGAGTGGTACTAATTAGTCGTGAGGCTTGATCAAGTATTATTCCTTAATAGGGCAATTTCATTCAGATCTGCAAACTAACCAAAATTTTACCGGTGACAATGGCATAGAGGGTACACCCGATCCCTTTCCGAACTCGGAAGTTAAGCTCTATAGCGCCGATGGTACTGCATGGGAAACTAGTGTGGAAGAGTAGGACGTTGCCGGTTATTTTAAAAAGGACTTCATTTTTTATGAAGTCCTTTTCGTTTTTGTGACGAATATCCTTGTTTTCAATAAATACTTATTTTAATTTTACGTGTACTAATTATGCTAATTATTAAGATGAGGTGTTTAATATGAAGATTTATAATTCTATCCTTTTTCTCTTCTCAATTTCAATATTGATTGCAGATTGTGAAAATCCAGACTATGTTATTCAAGAAAATTATTTTAATGAAACTATAGTTGGGTTCTATTTGGATGGATTTGATTTAACAACAGGCCAATCCAATATATTATTGTTTGATTATTCAATATTATCACCTTCAGGTTGCTATAATACTAACCATAAACTAAGTTTAAATTTTGAAATTTATTTGCATATACCAGGGTTTGAAAATGATTTTGATGTACCTTTTGCTGGTGCAACAGTAGTTGTATCAAATATTGAGCATGAGATTAATGTTAAAAATACTGACCTAAATGTTAATGCACAATTAGTTGGTGCAGATGTAGATGTAAGCGATGACGATATCATAAAACCCAAGCAAGAGCAAATTGACATTTTAAAAAATTTAATACTTCAACAAGGAAAACTACCTAATGGAACATATACTTTTAAGTTAATATTAAGTGATTATGTTACAGAATATGAGTTAAGTTCAAAGATTAAAATTATAGATGTATATGAACCAACTTACATTGAATTAGTATCCCCTGGAGGTAATCTATCAGATACTTCTTCAACTGCAATAATGGGCACTTATCCAGTATTTACATGGTCAACAGATATTTGTAGTGCATGCAGTTATGGAATACGGGTTTGTGAGTTTGATCCAAGTAGACATTCATCATTATCAGACGCAATTAATGATGTATCATCTCTGCCTTTGAATAATAGTATTGACTTTTATTCAATTCCTAACAATTCAAATGTTTTTCAATACCCAACTTCTGGTGCAATCGATTTGTTTGAAGGGAAATTATATGTTTGGCAATTACAAAGAACATACGAAACAACAATTGGTCATACTGAAGATTTAAGTGAGATATTTGTATTCAAAATTCAATCGTTAGAAGATTCATTTGAAAGTAATTATAACCCAAATTTAGAATTACTTAAAGAATTATTAGGAGAAACTAAATTTAATAAGTTATTTGGTGAAGGTGGTGAATTGAAAGATTATTTAGCATCTGATCTAACAGTAACTCTTAATGGAGAAGAAATACCCATTTCAAATCTTTACACAATTGTTACACAATTAAGAAGTGGTAGTATTCATATAACAGAAATAGGAGTAGAATAATGATTAAAAATTTATTATCAGTCATCATTGTATTTTCATATTTATGGTCATCAGAAAGTATTGGAATTGTTACAAAATCAAAAGGTGATGTAAATTATAAAAAATATTCATCAGAAACTAAAAATAAGCATATCAATATTGGTTCAGAACTATTTAATAATGACTTAATCTTTACTGGAGAAGATGGATTTGTTAAATTTATTTATTTAGATGATGGTAGTTCTGTTAAAATTCACAAGAACTCTGAACTCTATGTTCGTGGTTCAATTAATAAAAGACAAATTGCAAAACAGATAAATATAAGTAATGGATTGTTAAAAATTGATGTTTCAAAACAAAAATCAGATGAATTTACCATTGTTACTCCAACATCTATTGCGTCTGTAAAGGGTACTAAGTTTTGGGTAGATTGCAATGGGGGTAATGGAGATAGATTTTTTGGTTTGAATGGTATTGTTAAAATTAAAAATAAAGAAACTGGCAATGAAATTAATCTCACAAGCAATACAACCGCTTCATCACTTCCTAATGGTTCTTTAGATATTGTTCAAACTAGTTCAGCTGAAGTTAATGAAATATTAAATTTTGAAATTGATTCTGGTGAAGTTGATGAAATAGATGATTCTATCGAAGAAATGACTCCAGAAGATTCGATGCAATCTGAACAAGAAAATGAACTTCGTATTAAAATTAAAGATGAACATGGGAATACGAAAGTTATTATAGTAAAATATAATTAATTAAATACACAGAGAATTAATGAATAAAATAATCAGTTTATTTTTGCTAACTTTTATATTTGGTCAAAATATAGTACATGAAATTCCTGAGAGTATTCCATCAGAAATACCATATAAAATTGATGTATTTATTGATATTAAACCTGAAGAAGTATATTCGTTTTTTCTTATGTATCGTTTTTCTCATCAAGAGACATTTTTTGAATCTAAGATGTTGCCTGTTGGTGTAGGAAATTATACCGCAGAAATTCCTGGAAATTTAATTGTTGAAGGAAAACTAGAATACTTTCTAGTTCTTGAACTCTCAGAAAATAGAGGGTTTGTTTCTTTTCCACAATTAGAGCCAATGATTAATCCAATCAAGGTTAAAATTAAAAGTGATGTGGCAAGTAATGTTTCTAATTTTGAATTAAACGACTCAAACTTACAATCTCCAATTACTATTTTGAGTCCACAACCTCACTCCAAAATAATGAAAGATGATTTACTAATTGCAGTATCATATTTTGCATTAAACAATATTGATACAACTAGTATTCAACTTTTCCTCGATAAGAAAAATGTAACATCTCAAAGTACAATTCGAGGATCACATTTGATTTTTAATCCTCAAACAATTTTTCCAGGAAAACATGCAATTACTATAAAAATGAAAAATATTTATGGACTTGAATTTGAACCAATAATGTGGGAGTTTACATTAATTACACAGGAGGAACAGCAGAAGTTTGATAAAGATATTAGTTACTCTGGTAGGGTTTGGACAGATTATTCACAGAATTTTGTAGATACTTTGAATGTTAAATATAATACTATCAATTATGATGTTCGAGCAAAAATGGATTGGATAAAATTCCGATATAAAATTATGATTTCATCTCTTGAAAGTGAGTTTGAACAACCTCGAAATAGATATTTTGCTGATTTTAACACTCCATTTTTAAAATTGAAATTAGGTGATGTGTATCCAGATTTGGGTAAATATACCATAAAAGGGTATCGAGTTAGAGGACTTGATTTTAAGTTTACTACTAAGTACTTTCAACTCAATTATGTGCAGGGGCAATTAGCACGTGCAGTTCAGGGAGACCCTTTAGATGATGCAATAATAATTTCTGATGTAATTGATAATACCGTTACATTGAGTCGTGATAACTACGTCTTCGATCAAGATATTAATGCAGTAAATTTTGGATTTGGTAATTCAAATCGATTTCATTGGAATATGAATGTCATGAAGACAAAGGATAACATAAACTCTGTAGAAAAAGCGGTGGATGGAGCAATTATTGAATTAACAGATGGTATTGAACAGTTATTTTCAAAAGTATTTTTAGATTCAAATAGTAATGGTAAATATGATGATGGAGAGTATAATCAAAACTATTATGATAATGAAACTGAGTGGTGGGACCTCAGTATTCAAAATACTCAAAATCCACAATTCTTAAATATTGAATTCATAGAATCAGATTTTATTTCAACTCAAATTATAGGTATATACTGTGGTGAGGATGGAGTCTGTGATGAAGAGGAAAATGAATACAATGAAGATACTAATCCTGACCCAGCTCAGGATAATTATGATTCTGTTGAAAATCCTAGTGGAACAGAAGGATTAAATTTAATCCAATATTTTTGGAATGTTTCTGTTTCTCAAGAGAATTTAGAAGCAAGTTTAGATAGTTTAGACGTTGACTATACTGTTGAAGATTTAAGTAATGACCAATGGGATGGGAACAAACCAGAAGATAATATTGTTTTGGGGTCAGATTTTTCAATGTCATTTGATAATCAGAAAATTAAGTTTAAAACTGGCTTTGCATTTTCAATGTTGAATCAAAATATATGGGATCCAGTGATGACTAATGCAGATTTTGATGTATTAATGGATGAATATGCAGACTGTTTTATTGGACAAATATATAGTAATGTGCCTTCCGATTTAGTGTGGGAAAATTGTCAAGCATCGTCAGAATTGAATCCAAATTGGTTACCTGAAGAAAATATTATAACCGAAGGAACTTCGCTTGATGACATACCACTTGACCCCGCAGATTATGAGAATATTTTCCACATGAATATTAACCAAGTTCCTCTTGTTCCAATTGATATTACAACAGGTGAAATTGGAATTGGAGAAATATTAATGATGCCATCTTTGGCATACAACATTGACTTATCACTCAATTATTTAGGTCATAATCTTGATTTTGGGTTTAAACAAGTGGGACCAGAATTTAACTCATTATCTAATCCCTATATTCAAAAAGATATTCGTGAACAATCTTTTTCCGATAGAGTACGATTATTAGAAAATAGGATGTTTATTTTTTTTAAATGGAAACGAACTGAAGATGGAATATTAGAAAATAATATTGGGAAAACGGATCGATTCGATATGAACTTAAGTTTATATCCGGGTATTGATTTACCCACTTTTAATATAGGATTTGGTTCATACATTCGTGATAATGGGATTTCAGAATCAGAATGTTATGGACCTGATGGAATTTATGTAGAATGTACCGATGATATTTTGAATGGATTAAATGAAACGGATAATTTTACAATAATTACCCGTAAAGAAAGTACAAAGTCAAATCAGTTTAATATTTCTGCAACTAATAAGTTTGAATTTCATGGTAAACATAATGTTGTTTTTTCACTATTCTCCTCAGAAAAAATAGATTTAATGATGGATGAAAATCAGGGGAATGAAGATTATTATTCACCTCGATCAAAAAGTAACGCAGTTAGTATTAATTTAAAAACTATTTTCAATACTCACTGGGAGTTAGCAACATATTTTGGGCATAGCTATTATGATTATGGTGCAGAGGATTCAGAGTATTTCCAGAAGCAATACATCGATAATTTTGATTTTACTGTTTACTATAAAACTAATACAATTTTAAAACAACTGTATTCAGGTTTGAATTTTTCAACAGGGTCTGGAACGGCTGACTATAACCAATATGGGCTTAAAGTAGGTATTAGAATTGAACCTTTTAGTAAATTAGTTGTAAGAGCAGATTATAACTTTAAGCACAAAACAGTTACGGATGAAAATGTTGAATATGATAATTCATCATTAACTGGAAAAATTCAATATTTATTTTAGTGAAAATACCTTCAAACTGGAAAAAACAAGTCTTACCATATTTTGCGATTGTTTTTCTATCTTTTACAATAACATTTGGGCTTCATTGGGTTGGTGCATTTAGTTTATTAGAAACTGAAATGTACGATTTTAGATTTCATTTAAGAGGCCCACTTTCTGGGTGGGATTCAAATTCTGCAATTTCCAAAAAAGCTGAGCCATTTCAAGATATTAATTCAAACGGGAAATGGGACAATCAGGAACCTTTCAATGATTATGGGAACGGTTTTAGAAATCAAAATGAATCTTTTACCGATGCAAACAAAAATGGAATTTGGGATGATGATGAAGTGTTTTCTGATAAAGGAAATGGGGTTCGAGATACCGGATTAGATATCGTGCTTGTTGAGATTGACGATGAATCACATCGATTAATGCCAGATCCTTACCCTTACCCAAGGGGTAGAGTTTGGGCTCAAGTAATACGAAATTTAACTTTAGCTGGTGCAAAAGTAATTGTATTTGATATTCAATTTGATGCTCATGACCCAACCTCAAGAATTATTGAAAATAATTTTCCAGATCTAGTTGAAGAACAACATTTTATACATGGTGATATTGAGTTTGCGAAAGCAATTTCATTTGCCAAAGATCAAGGAACTGAAATTGTGTTGGCATCAAAAATTGGATTTGAAACCAATCGGATTCCACCAGATTATTTGGTAAAACCAACAGCTGAAATAATGAAACAACATCCCAAAATTGGACTTGTTGACCATGAGGTTGATAAAATCGATAATGTAAGTCGAAGGTATTCAATTTTTAATGTACTTAGTGAAGATTTAACTCAAAAGCATTACTCTATTGCTGTCCAAACTGTGTTAAGTTATATGGATATTCCAGATAAAACCCCAATAATTCAAGATTTAGAAAAAAATACTATTACAATTGGAAGTTTGGAAATCACTCCCTTTAGACAGGAAGCATCTTTTTTACTTGATTTTTATGGTCCTAATTCAAATTTATATGATACTTTTACACGATTTTCCTTAATTAGTATTATTGATACAAAGCACTATGATTTAATTGATGAATGGGAAGATGATGATTGGATGGATAAATATATTGATGAATCCCATCCATTATTTGCAATATTCGGAGGAGAGAGAAATCCATTTAGAGATAAAATAATTATGATTGGTTCATCTTTAAAAGAGGACCATGATTTCAAGGAAACTCCTTATTTTAGTTATGATGGTGGTGAACACCATATGCCTGGAGTTGAATTTCACGCAAATGCTGTCCAACAACTCATTCATCAAAATTATATTTCTGTTCCAACCGGAACACTCAAACTCCATCCATTATCTTTTTGGCAACATGTGTTAATTATTTTATTATTAGTTTTAGTAACAACATTTTCAGTTTACACGCTAAGTCCTGTAAGAGGATTAATATTAACAATAATATTTGGATTCACTTGGTTATCTGTTTCTGTTGGAGCATTTTTCAGTGATTATATATGGATTTTTAAATTTTTCTTTCAATCTATATTTTCTGAAGGTATATTAAATAATTTGGGAAAATTCAGTGTAATTAATGTTCCTAATTTTGGGGAATCAACCTTACTCCCTACTATTTTTCCCTTAGCATCAATAATAATAACCTATGGTTTAAATTTATCGTATAAATTAATTTCTGAACAACAAGACAAAAAGTTTTTAAAAGATACTTTTGGAACTTATGTTTCTCCTGAATTAATTGATAAAATGTATGAAGGAAAAGAGAAACCAAAATTAGGTGGCGAAAGTGGAAGAGGAACTGCATTTTTCTCTGATATTCAGTCTTTTACAACAATTTCAGAATCACTTAATCCTCATGAACTTGTGGAACTATTGAATGAATATTTTACAATTCAAACTAATTTATTATTAGACCATCAGGGAACTTTGGATAAATATGAAGGAGATGGGATTTTAGCATTTTTTGGTGCACCCGTCAAAATGAAGGATCATGCACGCCAAGCGATTATTACAGGTATTGAAATGATAAATGCACTTGGAGTTTTACGAAAAAAATGGAAATCTGAAAACAGATGGACTGAAAAAGTACAAAATATGAGAATTAGAATTGGTATTAATGAAGGTGAAATGGTAACTGGGAATATTGGCTCAACACTTCATATGAATTATACAATGATGGGAGATGTTGTTAATTTAGCTTCTCGATTGGAGTCAGGTGCCAAACAGTATGGTATTTATTTTCATTGTACTTACCACACTTTAGTTGAAGCAGGTATTTCTGACTTTTTATGGAGAGAAGTTGATAATATTCAATTTGTTGGAAAAACAGAATCCCACAGAACCGTTGAGGTATTGGGATATAGAATGTCTGCAACTGATGATCAGCTAAAAATGATTGACTATTATCATGATGGTTTAAAACACTACCGTAAAATGGATTGGAAAAAAGCAATAGGTTGTTTCAAAAAAAGTGAAAAATTAGAAGAAGATTTCCCAACACGAAATACAAACCCAAGTAAAGTTATGCTCGAAAAATGTGAGGCATTAATGGAAAATCCGCCCCCAAATAATTGGGTAGGCATTTCAATACTACTAGAAAAGTAAATTCACAATCCTTTCTCTATTTGAGTTTAACAAGAAAGTGCTAAATTCAAGCATTAACTATGGATAAAATACACAATAAAGGACATATTCTTTGGGCAGACGATGAGATTGAATTCTTAAAACCTCACATATTGTATCTTGAGAGTAAGGGGTATCATGTTACAGCTGTTAATTCAGGAGAAGATGCAATTCATATTTGTAATGAGGAAACTGTTGACCTGGTTTTGTTAGATGAAATGATGACTGGATTAGATGGGTTGACAACTTTAAAACATATAAAAGATGGTCAACCAGATATCCCTATTATCATGATAACCAAAAATGAAGAAGAATGGTTGATGGAAGAAGCAATTGCTGCTCAAATTACCAATTATCTTACGAAACCAGTAAATCCAAGTCAGATTTTAATGGCATGCAAAAATGCACTGGAACATCAGCAAATTCAAAGCGATAGGGCTGCCAAAAATTACTTAAAAGATTTTCAAAAAATTGGAGACGAAATTTCTTCTGCATCGACTCCAGAAGATTGGTTTGATATATCGGATGCTCTTTCTGAATGGTCCATTACATTTGATAAATTAGGCGACCAAGGACTTGGTCAAGTATTAATTGACCAAATTGATGAAGCCAATGGAATGTTTACTCAATTTATTGAGGATAATTATCAAGATTGGCTTAAATCTGAGAATCGTCCAACAATTTCTACGGATATTGTTAAAAAATATATATCCCCTATTTTGGCAAAAGATGAAAAGGTAGTGTTAATTGTAATTGATTGTCTACGTTCTGACCAGTGGAAAGCAATGCAATCTCAATTATTTCCATTTTATAGGATTGAAACAGATTACCATTATTCAATTTTACCTACCGCAACTCCATTTTCTCGGAATGCTATTTTTAGTGGATTACATCCCTCAGAGGTTAAAGTCAATTATCCTCAAAAATGGTCAGAAATGATGCAAGATGAAACCAGTATGAATCGTTTTGAAGATTTATTTATGAAGGATCAATTAGTTCGTCTTGGACATGGGCATAAATCAACGCATTATTCAAAAATCATTGGGTTTAAAGATGGTGAAAAATTAGAGTCTAATATTACAGATTTTAAGGAAACTGATGTTTTATCGATTGTGGTTAATTTTGTAGATATGCTGGGGCATTCTCGTTCTGAATCCAATGTGCTAAAAGAAATGGTTCCGGACGAATCTGCATACAGAAATGCAGTTTGTTCCTGGATGGAAAATGCATGGTTGAAAAATATTTTAGAAGAAATCAGCACATGGGGACATACCGTTTTAATTACAAGTGACCATGGTAGTGTAAGGGTAAATAAACCAATCCAAGTACGTGCTGATAAACAAGCATCAACTGGGGTACGTTATAAGTTTGGTAGAAATTTAAATGTACCTAAAAAAACTGCATTTTCAATGAAAGACCCCGAACAATTTAATTTAGCAACTATAGATATAAACACTGAATATATTGTTGCAAAGGGGGGGTGTTATTTTGTGTATCCAAACCAATATCATCGTTTTGCAAATAGATTTAATAATAGCTTCCAACATGGTGGAATATCGATGGAAGAAATGATTGTTCCAATTGCAGTTTTAAAAGGTAAATCCTAATGCAAAAGGGATGGAATGGAGGAATCACAAATAGCCCTGAAGAAAGCGTTGAAATGGGTATATCTTTTTCTTCGTTTATTCAAGTAGGCGATGTATTTGCTCTTAAAGGTGATTTAGCATCGGGAAAAACAACTTTTGTAAAAGGAATATTGAGGGGATTGGGCTTTAAACAGGAGGTAACATCGCCTACATTTACCCTCGTTAATGAGTACAATACAAAGACTCCTGTGATTCACATTGATTGTTACAGAGAATCAAATTTAACAAGATGGCATAATTTGGGTTTAAATGAATATTTATTTTCAAATAACATCGTTTTTATAGAATGGGCAGAAATTATTGAAGAAATTCTCCCCGAAGATATTATAAATATCCATTTTACAAATTTAGGAAATGATTTTCGAAAAATATGTCTGAATTAAACATTTTAGCAATAGAATCTTCAACAACAGTATGTGGCGTTTCCATTTTTTTGAATGGAAAGATAACTGACACTATTGAAATAGATGAACCTCGAGTTCATGTAAAAAAAATACCCGTTTTTGTGGATGATATTTTATCAGCAAATAATGTTTCCATTTCACATTTTGATGGAATTGCTGTTGCATCTGGTCCAGGTTCATATACAGGTCTTCGGATTGGAATGAGTTTAGCAAAAGGGTTGGCTTTTTCACAAAATTTACCTCTGATTCCTGTTTCAACATTTGAAGAATTAAATTACCAAGTTTCTTTTAGTGGTGAATATTGGATTGCAATTCATTCACATAGAGACTTTGTTTATTGCCAAAAATATGAATCTGGAGAAGCCAAAAATGAACCTCAATGTATCAAAGTCGAAAACTTAATCAATATTCCAATATTTGGATTTGGTTTGCAATCTTTATCAAACTCAGTCAAATTTTCTGAAATTGTGCCATCTTCCAAAATTGTTGGGGAATTAGCAATTAAACACTTTAATAAGTGGAAGAAAAAAGATATCCATTCCGTAATTTCAAATTATTTGACTTCATTTAATATAACCTCTCCGAAATAGTGATTTCTTCAGCTACTGTTGACCATCTGAATCAAATATTAGATATTGAAAATTTATCTTTTGACAAACCTTGGTCAAGGGAACAATTAAAAAAAGATTTGACATTAGATATTTCATATAATTGGGTTTACTTGGAGAATGATATAATAAAAGGGTATATTTTTGGATGGATTATTGATGATGAATACCATTTAAATAATATTGCAATTCATCCTAGTTTTAGAAAACAGGGTATCGCAAAAAAAATATTAAATTATTGCATTATGAAAATTAAAAAAGAGAAAGTAAAAACAATTTATTTAGAAGTTAACTCTCGTAATTTATCAGCTATTTACTTCTACAAATCTTTTGGATTTGAAAAAATAGGATTGCGGAAAGATTACTATGGAAAAAATGAAGATGCAGAATTATTTACACTTAATTTGGAATTATAATGGCAGAATGGTTTAGACGAAAATCTGAAAAAATTAAAACGTTTGATAAACGGGAAATTGCAGAGGGAATGTGGTCAAAATGCCCTCGTTGTGCAGAAGTAGTTTATCGTAAAATATTAGAAGAAAACAATTTTGTCTGTAATAGTTGCTCTCATCACTTTAGAGTCGCGAGTAAAGACTATGTTAAACTACTTTTTGATAACCATTTTGAAGAAGTAGCTTCGAATATTGTATCTGTGGATCCATTAAAATTTGTTGGAACCAAGAAATATTCTGACCAATTAAAAGAAGCCCAAGAAAAAACTGGAAGTAAGGATTCAGTAAGCACCTATGTTGGAGATATTAATGGGTACCAAACTGCTGTTGCTATTATGGATTTTAGTTTTATAGGTGGTAGTATGGGTTCTGTGGTTGGTGAAAAGATTAGCCAAGTAATTGATAAAGCACGAGAAGAAAAGCTACCCCTACTAATTGTAACAGCTTCCGGTGGTGCTCGTATGCAAGAGGGTGCGTACAGTTTAATGCAAATGGCAAAAATCAGTAGCAAATTAGCTCACTTCTCAAAAGAGGGTGGACTTTATATTGCACTTTTAACTGACCCAACTACTGGTGGAACAACGGCAAGCTTTGCCATGCTTGGAGACATCATTTTAGCTGAACCAAATGCACTCATTGGATTTGCAGGTGCTCGGGTTATTAAACAAACAATCGGTGAAGATTTACCCGAAGGCTTTCAACGTGCAGAATTTCTACTTAAAAAGGGATTTGTTGATAGTATCGTTCATCGTAAAGATTTAAAATCTACTTTAGTACGATTATTTGATTTTTTTGGGTATAATTCTATTGAACAATCAAATTCAGGAAATTAGATGAAACATGAACAGATAGTTGCAGTCATTGATTTTGGTTCGCAATACACACAGCTTATTGCAAGACGTGTTCGAGAACAAAATGTGTTTTCTGAAATTCTTCCTCATGATATATCAGTTGAAGAGCTTAAGAAAAGAGATGTTAAAGCAATAATTTTATCGGGCGGTCCGTCCAGTGTATATGAACAGAATGCACCAAAATTAGATGAAGATATTTTTGAAATGGGAATCCCCGTATTGGGAATTTGCTACGGATTGCAATTGATGATGCAACATTTTAGTGGCAATGTACATTCAACAGGTCGGGGTGAATATGGATTTGCAAAAGTTCATTCTGTTGCTGAAAATAACTTATTTCATACTATTTCCGATGAAACACAAGTATGGATGAGCCATGGTGATGAAGTGGAAACTCTTGGCGAAGGCTGGTTTGTGATTGCTCGCTCCACAAATGACGTGATTGCTTCTGTCCAACATGAAAATGGAATATTTTTTGGAGTTCAATTTCATCCAGAAGTAGTGCACACTATTGAAGGAGATGTATTATTATCTAATTTTTTGTTTCATATTTCTCATTTAACCCCAAATTGGACACCAGCCAATTTTGTGTCTGACACAATTTCTGATATTCGTAATATAGTTGGTGATAAAAAAGTTATTTGTGGTTTAAGTGGTGGTGTTGATTCTTCTGTAGTAGGGACTTTACTCCACAAAGCAATTGGTGAACAATCGCAATGTGTATTTATTGACCACGGTTTGCTTCGTAAAAATGAAGCAGAACAAGTCATGGGCTCACTAAAAGATGGTCTTGGATTGAACATTAAGCAATTTACCCAAAGAGAACCATTTTTATCCCGTTTAAAAGGGGTAACTGACCCCGAGAAAAAACGTAAAATTATTGGTGAGCAGTTTATTCGGTCATTTGAAAAAGCAACACAGGATATTGGGAATGCAGATTTTCTAGCACAAGGTACATTATATCCCGATGTAATTGAATCGGGTGGAAGTGCTTTGGGTCCAGCTGTTACTATTAAATCACATCATAATGTGGGTGGACTTCCTGAAGATATGGAATTTGAGCTGATTGAACCAATTCGAGAACTATTCAAAGATGAAGTACGCAGGGTTGGAAGAGAACTGGGGATCCCTGAGTTTGTATTAGAACGACATCCATTTCCTGGACCTGGTTTAGCAGTGCGAATATTAGGTGAGATAACTGATGAACGAATTGAAATCTTGCAAAATGCAGATCATATCTTTATTGATATTTTGAAAGAAACCGGTGAGTATAATAATATTTGGCAGGCATTCGCCGTTCTTGTTCCCACCAAAACAGTTGGAGTAATGGGTGACTCTCGTACGTACGAAAATCTAATTGCATTACGTGCTGTCACAAGTGTTGACGGTATGACTGCCGACTGGTATAATATGCCATACGATGTTTTAAATGAATGTTCTAGCAGAATTGTAAATGAAGTGAAAGGGGTGAATAGAGTTGTATATGACATCACGGCAAAACCCCCAGGAACAATAGAGTGGGAATAATTTTAATTATCAATTATTAATTATAAATGGTTAATTAATTGAAAAAGATATAAGTTTCAAATTTGCTATAAGAATTGTAAAATTACACGAGTTTTTATCTGTAAATAAGACAGAATATACAATGAGTAAGCAATTATTACGATCAGAGGCATCGATTGGAGCAACTATATTTCAGAAAAAGAATTTGAAAGTATTAATAATGATGCAGTTGAACTTATTAAATTACTCACAAAAATAATTGTTACAACAAAAAATAGAAAGGATGTTAATTAATAATTTATCATTAATAATTAACAATTGTAGAATATGTGCGGAATTGTTGGATATATAGGTGAAAAAAATGCAACAGAAGTTATTTTATCTGGACTCAAACGGTTAGAATATCGGGGGTACGATTCAGCTGGAGTTTCGACTATTTCAAATAATGAAATGCACATTACAAAATGCCAAGGGAAAGTTGCAAATTTAGAGTCTAAACTTGCTGAAACACCTCACCTTGGAAATGTAGGTATTGGTCATACTCGTTGGGCAACACACGGACCTCCAAATGATGAAAATGCACATCCTCATTCAGATTCATCACAAAAATTTACTCTCATCCATAATGGAATAATTGAAAATTATGCATCCATTAAAACTTATTTGCAAAATGAGGGTATTGAATTTAAAAGTGATACTGATACAGAAGTATTAGTACAGTTAATTGGACATATTTACCAGCAAGATGGGTTGTCATTTTTGGAAACTGTCCGGGTTGCATTACAGCAAGTTGTAGGTGCGTATGGAATTGTAGTTTTATGTGAAGACGAACCCGACACTGTTGTTGCCGCACGACTAGGTAGCCCTTTAGTCCTTGGTGTTGGTGAAGGAGAGTATTTTATTGCGTCCGACTCTTCTCCAATTATTGAATATACCCGAAATATCATTTTTATGGACGAGGGTGAAATTGCAAAAGTAACCAAAGATACCCACGAATTTCGGAATATTAAAGGGAATGATATTGTTTCTAAAGATATTGAAAAGATTGAATATTCACTTGAGCAAATTGAAAAAGGTGGATATGACCATTTCATGTTAAAAGAAATTTATGAACAGTCAACCTCTGTCCAAGAAGCAATGAGAGGTCGGGTTGATTATGATAAAGGTATCGTCAAACTGGGTGGATTGAGAGGTTGGATTCAACAAATCTTAGATGCTGACCATATCCTAATTACTGCTTGCGGAACCTCTTGGCATGCTAGTTTAATTGGCAGTTTTTTACTTGAGGAATTACTCAATGTACCTGTAAAAGTTGAATATGCGTCTGAATTACGTTACAGACGAACTGCAATAGATTCAAAAACAGTTATAATTGCTGTAAGTCAATCTGGAGAAACTGCCGATACACTCGCAGCGATTTGTAAAGCCAAAGATTTAGGTGCATTGACTGTTGGCGTTGTTAATGTAGTGGGGAGTAGTATTGCACGAGAAACAGATTGTGGTGTGTATATTCATGCAGGTCCAGAAATTGGTGTCGCCTCAACCAAGGCATTTACCTCTCAAGTTACTGTATTGACACTAATTTCCTTGTTATTGGCTCAAAAATCTGGGTTACATGAAAGCAAAGTGCAACATATAATTGACCA
Source organism: uncultured bacterium (assembly GCA_964400495.1). GTDB lineage: Bacteria > Fidelibacterota > Marinisomatia > SCGC-AAA003-L08 > D37C17 > CAYNTS01. The sequence continues at coordinate 15,270 of CAYNTS010000048.1, forward strand.
TTTTACTGAATTACCAAATTGCATTGATGAAATGTTGAATAGATCAGATGAAATTCAACAGATTGCTGAAGAATTTGTAGATGCAGAGAATTTCTTGTATTTGGGACGGGGTTATCAATTCCCTGTAGCTTTAGAAGGGGCACTCAAACTTAAAGAAATTTCATATATTCATGCAGAGGGATACCCTGCGGCAGAAATGAAACATGGTCCCATTGCTTTAATTGATGAAAAAATGCCCGTGGTATTTATTGTTACTGAAAAAGGATTCAATAAAATTGTGTCCAATATTCAGGAGGTGAAAGCACGTGGAGGACGAATAATAATTGTTACCACAATAGATGATCCTTCATTGGAATCACTTTCACAATATATTATTAAAATTCCTGATACCCATAATTGTTTAACCCCACTCATTACTACAATTCCATTACAGTTGTTATCCTATTATATTTCAGTATTAAAAGGGTGTAATGTGGATCAACCTCGAAACTTGGCAAAATCGGTTACAGTGGAATAGGGAAATTGTATGAACTCCGTTTCGTTAGTGTAACTATACTTTCCCTTCATATAACAATAACATATCGTAATCATCGTTCCACAAGATATACCCAATATCAACAAAACTTATTTAACAGAATCAAGGGTTATATTGAGGATGAAGTTTCGTCATTAGGATGGAAACAAATTAGTGATATTCTAAATTCTGAAGGTTTAAAAACACCAATGGGTAAAACATTTAAATCCAATCATGTTCATAGTATCTATAAGAAAGGTAAGAGAAGATTGAAAAGATTGAATTCAGAGGTTGATGTTAAAAGAAAAGTATCTTTAAGAACTTATAGTGATAAAGAATGTAGGATATTGTTTTGATTGAATGTAATCCACATCATTTGACCTTCTCTAAATCCAATTGTATATTAAACCATGATTTATAAACAGAAATTAATCACTTTGATGACCATATTCTCACTTATGAGTGTTGGGTGGGGATGTGTTGATGGTATTGAAGTTGAATTATGGGGTGAGTGTTATAATATTGAGGAGACAACGGATTTGGATTTATCTTGGAGTGGACTCACAGGTGAAATTCCTTCTGAAATTAGTGAATTGGTGAATCTAATAACTCTTAATCTTGGTAGTAATAACCTAACAGGTATTCCATCTGAAATTGGAAATTTAGTTAATCTTGAAAGTTTATATTTATTTAATAATGAAATTTCACTAATTCCACCTGAAATTGGTCACCTAGAGAATCTTGAAGTATTCCATATAGATTTTAATCAAATATTTGGAGAAATCCCTCCTTATATAGGAAACCTAACGAATTTAACTTATTTGAGTTTAAATAATAATCTACTCACAGGAGAGATACCAACAGAGATAGGAAAACTAAATAATTTAAATAATTTGAGGTTATATAATAATCAAGTCAAAGGAGAGAT